>CAZMDM010000271.1:0-15244 GCA_964564775.1 uncultured Desulfonema sp.
TTGTTAGTTCTACGTCTAACACCTAGTTCTACACAGGGTAGATCGTCGGCAGCGTCAGAAGTGTATAGGAGACAGCTTTGAATCATAACGGTTTTGATTACCACACCGTCATCGGGTTTCAAGTGAGGCAAGGCCGATCCGATGATCTCTCCGATAGCTTTTCCGCCGCCGCCGATAAAAATCCGATCCGGTTTCGGAAGCTTGTCAAGACCATCGGGCAATGCTGCCTGAATCACTTCGATATTGCGAACTCCGAATTTTGCCGCATTTTCTCTGATCTGCGCCACACGCTCGGATTTTTGTTCAATCGAAATAATCTGACCGCGTCTGAGAAACAGCGATGCCTCAAGCGATACGGATCCGCTGCCTGCGCCCAAGTCCCACAGCACATAGTCGGGACGATCCAGTTTCAATTTGGCAAGCGAGACTGCCCGAACTTCGGATTTGGTAATATTTTCATTATGATGAAGATAAGATTGCTCCGGAGTTCCGAGATAAAGCGGCATTTTGTCGCATTGGCTTTGGGAAATCCGGCGCAATACTACGAGATTCGGCTCGGAAAAATTCAGGTTCACGGCTTGTTCGGGAGAATAAGACGCGACGTTTTCATCGGGACTGCCCAACTGCTCGAACACCCATATCTCAAAGTCCGATATCCCCTGCCTGATCAGAAACTTGGCAATCCACGCGGGATTTTTATCGGGTGAAGTGAAAATCGCAATTTTATCATACTGATACAAATCGCTCAGAAATTCATTTTCATCAGACCTTCCGTGCAGGGAAATTATTTCTGCATCCTGCCAGGATTCTTTCATCCGGGCAAAAGCTCCGGCAACTGTCGTGATATTCGGATAAATAACGACCTGATCTTTGCCCAATTCTCTGATCAGAAAATTTCCGATTCCGAAAAACAGGGGATCGCCCGATGCGATGACGACAACCTGCCGATTTTCCCGGCGTTTCAGATATTCGATCAAGCTTTTCAAATCTTTGTCAATTTCACGCTTATCTGCTTGAATATCTTTGAAATATTCCAGATGCCGTTTTCCCGCGACCATCACGTCCGCAGAACGGATGATATTCAGATGTTCTTGTGTCAGATCAGCCGGAGAAAGCCCCATGCCGATCACAGATATAGGTTTCATGTTGGGCAATATACCATAAAATCGGTTTCGATTATATAGAAATCTCTGAATCCCGATTCAGGCAAACGTACAGGCAACGCGGGTGTGATAGTCTTTTAAGAAGCTGACATTATAGTTTATCCTGATTTTTCTCGATTCAGCCAGCATCAGCAGAAGATGAAAATGTTCTTTCACATCAGCAGGATCGTCTGCAAACAGAATCAGTTTCGGATCCGCATTGATCAACGCTCGGCAGACTTCGTTGCTGTGAAGCCTCAGATCGGTTTTTGTGAAGAAGCAATGTTTCTGATATGTTTTTTCATGGAGAGATAGTGCCTTGGGGCAATTCATCTGCCATGAAGAAATAATATCCGGGCGATAATATTTTCCGGGAAAACGATACGCGGCAAAAAGCTGCCGATCCCCCACATAAAATGTTCTTGAAAATCCGAGTGTAGCCACGCCGGTAAAGCACGCGCTGGGACAAAACAAATCCTGCTGAGTCCCTGAAAAATCCGCCCATGCCCACGGATCAATCAGCACCGCGAGCGGTCCCTGATTCAACGTTCTGATTTCCCGCGCAACGCCTCCCCGACCTGTCCATCCGTCAACAAATACGATTTTCCGATCAGGATAAGCCTCTTTCACAGATCGAAGTGCAACATGGTCAATGCCCAATCCCACAAACAACGACAATGAAACCGCCACAGAGCCGGGGATCAGGCGGCAAAGCCAATCCGCAATCGGAACGCCCGCGCGAAGAATCGCGGCAAATACCAGCCTGTTTCCGTCCGATTCCCATGAACCGATTGCCGTTGCCAAGACAGATGCTGCCTCTCTGATCTGCTCATCATTCAGATAAGGTTTGAGCAATTCCCAAAATTCATCATTCAGAGCGGGTTCGGGAGACGGAAGATTCCAAAAAGTGTTATCGCCGGTATATGCTTTGTTCAAGGGACGAAAATAGCCGGTATCTGAAAACGGATCGATTTCTTCCCAAAGTTGTGCATATAGCTGCTGATTCCAGTATCCTGACATTGTAAGCGCCTTGACGAAAATATTTCGATATCGATTTATAAGCAGATATTTCTTATGATATAGTGAAAACAATAAAAAGACAAGGAGGATTACCACAGAAAACCGTAATCATTATAAGGAAAAGAGACAAATGAGAATATTGCTTTTGAAATAAAATTAAAGAAGTTATATCGAATCTGAGAAATGACCGGGCGATTTATTTCAGGGCTGAACAGATTTATGATAAAATATTTTTCAGGTTTCATAATTACAGCGAAATTCCGAATTTCTTCAATTTGCGGACAACGGTAGGTTGACTGATGCCGAGCCGGGCGGCAAGATCGCGGGTGGATACGGCTTCTGCGGATGCCTGTTGAAATCGCTGTTTTTCATAATTGAACATCTCGTCTCTGATACTCTGACAGAAAATTCGGGCAGTATCTTTCCGAATCATCTGTTTTTCCGAACCGATCAGACCTTTGAGAAACTCATCAATTACGTTTCCGTCGCTCATAATCACGGAATTTTTGATGATGTTTCTCAGTTCCCGGACATTTCCCGGAAAAGAATAAGACTGAAGCGATTCGAATCCTGCTGGCGTAATCCGCTTTTTCAGCCGATAAGTCTGATTGAATTTGGTCAGAAAATAATTGACCAATTCCAGAATATCTTCGGTGCGTTCTCTGAGCGGCGGTATGGTGATGGTGAAAGAATTGAGCCGGTAAAACAGATCTTTGCGGAATTTATGCTCCCGGATCAGCGATTCGAGATTGCGATTGGTTGCGGTAATAACGGTGCAGCAGACTTTGCGGGGCTTGAGACTTCCGATCCGCAATACTTCATAATCATCCAGATATTTCAATAGCTTGGATTGCAGAGACAGCGGCATATCGCCGATTTCATCCAGAAACAGGGTTCCGTTATCCGCGAGTTCGAATAGTCCGGCTTTTCCCTGTTCACGCGCTCCGGTGAACGATCCTTTTTCATAGCCGAACAACTCGGCTTCCAGCAGATTTTCCGGAATTGCCGCGCAGTTGATCTGAATAAACGGTTCGGAACTACGCCTGCTGTTCTGATGAATCAGCTTGGCAAGAAGCCCCTTGCCGATACCGGATTCTCCTCGGATCAGAATTTCCGATACATCCAGCCGGGCAAGCTTGAGTGCGATCCGCAGTACCTGACGCATACTCTCGCTTTGGGCAACGAATTTCTGGTCTTTCAACTCCATCATGGACAATTCCATGAGCCTGTCTCTGACTTTTTCGGTTTCCATGCGGGTCTGTTCCAACTCTTCCCGGAGAGCGTTGAGCTGCGTCATGTCCCGTTCATTAACCACGACCAGAAAAATTCCGCCGTCTTCATCGGGAACCGGCGTACCTGTTGTGAGCAGGATTTTATCGGTGTTGCGACTGTGCTGAATCAGGCTTACCTGACGCCCGGTCTTCAGCACTTCCAAAGTAACCGATCTGTCAAACCAGCCTTCGGACACCAATTCCTTCATATTTTTTCCGATGATATTTTCTGCCGATATTCCGTTGAGTTTTTCCGACGCGCTGTTGATGCGAAGCACATTGCCCTTACCGTCACAGACCCAGATGCCATCTGAGGAAGAATTGAAAATCGCGTTCAATTCGCTGTTCAGACTGGTATATGAATCCGATTTTCTGACAGCATAGTCAACTTCGCTCATTTCGTAAAAATCGCAGATACATCCCCGAACCGTTTCCTGTTCGGAAAGCAGCCGGACATTGACAAGAAGATCGATATGATTTTCGACAAGATGAATCGCTGCTTTCGGGCTTTTGTCGGCAAGACATTCGGCAATCACTTTTCCGATATGAGGAAGAAGCGATAAGACAGAAGTATTTTTCGGCGGATCGACGCTCAGAATTTTCTTCGCCCGGCGGTTGATATAAACAATACCGCCCCGAGGATCGGCAGCAATAACGCCGTTGGGAAGTGAATCAAGGATATAGTCTTCTGACAACATCATGGCATTTGTATATGTGTTTTATTGCAGTTATGTCAACCGATTTTTATCCGGCATTGAAGTCCGAAATGATCTTCAAACCATAAAAATCGAGCTTGCCTGTTACAGAGAAATACGGTATGGATATTACACTGATCGATCATAAAAATAAGGACGGACAGAGTTGAAATTCATCGTATGTATGAAACAGGTTCCGATGGTATCCGAGCTTCCCTGGGATTCCCGGACAGGAACCTTGAAACGCGATCTGGCAGAAGGCATGATGAATCCCGCGTGCAAACACGCGTTGGAAGCTGCTCTTCAACTCAAACTTCAGTATGGCGCAACCGTTACCGCGATCACGATGGGACCTCCGATGGCAGAGGAAATCCTGCGGGAAGCCTTGTCTATGGGAGCGGATCAGGGGATTTTGCTGTCTGATCGCCGGATGGCAGGCGCGGATACGCTCATCACGTCTTATACGCTTGCCCGTGCGATTGAAAAACAATGCCCGAATTTCGATCTCATATTCTGCGGATGCTATACCAGCGACAGCGAAACCGCTCAGGTGGGTCCCCAGTTGGCAGAAGAGCTGAATATTGCCGGAGCCGCGTATGTGAGGCATATCGAAATCAACGCGCGCACAGTTCGGATGCAGCGGGAATCGGATGATTTTCTCGAAACATTGGAAATGGACATGCCCGGACTGGTTACCGTAACCACCATGCAGTACAAACCCCGATATGCGTCTTTACGAGGAGTTCAGGACTGCTTCGAAGGCGGAGAGATTGTGTCCCTGAATCTGGACGATCTCGGTCTGGAACCCAAGTCTGTCGGAATGAAAGCGTCTCCGACCCGGATACTGAATGTGTATTCTCCGACTGCCAGAAAAAAGAATATCATCCTGAAAGGCACGGCAAAAAAATCTGCGGAAACGCTGTTCGATCAGTTCGGAGACAAACTCAGCGGCGCGATGTCCAAAGACCTCAAAACCCACGATCATAATCAGGATGATGATTACAACGAGAGAGAAGATGAATAAATCTATATGGGTATTCGGGGATTATCGGAACTATTTTCAGAACCGGGTAACGCTGCAACTGCTTGCCCGTGCCAAAGAACTGTCGCCCAAAATCGGCGCATCGGTCTGCGCGGTCATATTCGGCAGTCAGGTCAATGAATATGTGGGCGAATATATTGCTCACGGCGCAGAAACCGTGTATGTATCCGATGATCCTGTTCTGAAAGAATACAATGTCGAAACTTACACCATGTTGGCAGAACGTCTGGCTCGGAAATTCGAACCGGATATTTTTCTGGTCGGCGCAACGGATTTCGGGCGTGAATTTGCCCCGCGTGTGGCAAAGCGGCTCAATACCGGACTGACTGCGGACTGTATCGGGCTGGAAATCAATGAGGACGGTCATCTGGTTCAGACCGCGCCGTCTTTCGGCGGTAATCTGGTGGCATCCATCATTACCCCGGAAAAACGTCCGCAGATGGCAACCGTCCGTCCCGGTACATTTCAGGAACTTCCCCATAATTACGAGGCGAGCGGTCAGGTGATTCCTGTTCCTCTGCCGGACGATCTTCCCAAGCCCAAAGTCCGATTGGTCCATTCAGAGCGAAAACCTCCCCGAGAACAGAAACTCGAAGATGCAAAGATCGTGATCTGCGGCGGACGAGGAATGGGTAGCAAAGCGAAATTCAGAAAGCTTTCCGAGTTAGCTCGTCTGATGGGCGGAGAAGTGGGTGCAACCCGTCCGGTGGTCTATTCCCAATGGGCGGATCATGACTGTCTGGTGGGGCAGGCAGGAAAAAATATCCATCCGAAAGTTCTGTTTTCCTTCGGCGTCAGCGGCGCGATTCAGCACACCGCAGCCATACATGACGCGGAACTGATTATTGCCATCAACAAAAACCCCAATGCTGCCATGATGAAGCTGGCAGATGTGGCAATTGTCGCGGATGCGGGACAGTTCTGCTCCGCGCTGATTCGGGAATTGAAGCAACGGGTTCGGGGGTAATCGTTCAGACTTGATGAACGTATTCATCTGGTGTCTGTTCGGATAAAATCAGTCTGCAATTTATGAATGGGTACTTATTTTTCGGCGGAACAGAAACCAGTGCCATCCCGAAATTCCCGAGAATCTGTATTCATTTACGAAAAAATAGTCTCCTATGCCCTTCAGCGACAATATATTCGGCGGATGATAGGATGGGTCCTGACTGTGTGTGATAAGCCAGTCAGGTGGATTTTCATGCCAGTCGGATTGCCTGACATAGCGCAGAATGGTTTTCCCGGATATGCGGGGAGCATAGAAATCAAACAGTATGCGATTGCGGAAATCGTGATCCGTGCCTACAAGAACAACAGGTTCAGATGATTTTTCCGCTATCTGTGTCAGCGCTCCGGAATAATTTCCCCGTCCTGATCCGATCAGAAGCGATATTTTCCATATTTGCCCGGAACTCAGTATCAGAACTGCCGCAATCAGCAGCCAGCGATATTTTTTCCATAAGCAGAGGTATTTGCACATCAGATGGGAAAACAGCAGGTAGAAAAACGGAAAACAGATAATGAAATATCTGAAATACAGAAACTTGGGGCGAGCCATGATCAGCAGCATCGCCGGCGAGAAAATCAGAACACTCGGAAAAAAAAGCCATTGTGAGTCTTTCTCCTGATAAAGAATAACTGATCCTGCAATTATGAAACATACCACACTGACTATTGCCCCGATCATAAAACCGGGGGTTTCCGGGAAACCGATCAGCAATGCCGATGCCTGAGCAATCACATCCCATTTCTGATATACAGGTCCTCCTCCGATTGTCATATCTTTCAGAAAAAACATATACCATCCTGCAAAAAAAGCAAATGGCAGAGCATGATGAGCCATGAATCGTAAGAGTTTCTGTCGGAATGCCCCGGCAATATATCTGCTATCTGCAAGCTCTCCGATGGCAAAGGCTATGCTGACCATGATAAATGTCGAGTGCGCGAGGATTCCCAGAATCGAACTTATCCAGAATACGATCAGTTTTCCATATCCGAACTGTTGCAGGTTCTGCTGAAATGCGGCATAAGCTGTCAGGGCAAAAAAAATTGCCGGTGCATAGCCGCGAGCTTCGGAATAATAAAGCACCAAAGGATAGGACGTAGCGATCAGAAGCGCGCTGCACAATGCTTCCGGATATCCCCAGTTTTTCTTTGCGATATATGCACCGAGAAAAACACTGCCGATCCCCGATACGACAGAAAACAGGCGATATACCCAAAGCGTCTTTTGTTCCCCCATGCAATACAGGAAAAGGGTATTCAGAACATGGTTATTATCGTGGCGAAACTGAGTAAATATATCTGTGAGCGAATGGGAAGAACGTGCAAAAGAAAGCGACCATATCTCGTCCAGCCAGAGATCGCCCCGCGCTGCGCCGATCATAAGTGCCGATGACAAGAGGAATATACATGAAAGAGCCGCCCGGTACTGCCATGAACCAATAGCCTCACTATCTCTGCTCATACCCGGTCTCATCGGACATTAATGTTGCTTCAATCTGAGCAGGCGTAATCAACTTTCCGTTCATCTGACCGAAAAAACTGACTTTTCTGTGCAGAACCCGCTCGATCTCACGCACATACTGTCCCATGTTCATTTCGATCACAACGATATGGGCAAATTTTTCCGCTTTCTCAACGATAAGCTTCTCCGGTACGGGACACAAGCTTTTGAGTATCAGTATTGAAACCGATTTTCCTTTTGATTTCAAATTATTTACCACATCTTTGGCAGCACGGGCAGTAACGCCGTAGCAGATCAGCAACGTATCGGAATCCGATGTGATGATTTCTTCATAAAATATCGGAACATCATGTAATTTATTCTGCAAGCGCTCCTGAAATTTGGAAATCAGACCCGCATCTGTCGTGATATAGCCGTCATAGCCATGTGTGGAAGAAGTCTGGCGAACCAACACTTCATCTCCGATAGGCAGAAAATTTGGCACAGATTGTCCTTCGGATACGGCAAACGGCATAAAATTTTCTGCTGACGCGTGTAAAAAACGATTGATCAGCTTCAAATCCTCTGAAAAATCAATCTCCACGCTTTCTTTGGTCATGCCGATTTCTTTATTGGATGCAATAAATACGGGACAGCGATAGGTTTCAGCCAGATTGAAGGCTTCGATAGTCAGATCGTAACAATCCTTCACATCGGTCGGCGCCAGCACAATCACCGGAAGTCCGCCGCTGCTGTTCCACTGAAGAAACTGAATATCGCCGTCCGCGCCTCTGGTGGCTGATCCGGTCGAAGGTCCCAGACGCTGCACATCCGCAATCACTATCGGAATTTCGCTGCCGATGGCAAAGGAAATCTGTTCGCTGTACAGACTGATGCCGGGTCCTGATGTGGCGGTCATGACTTTCATTCCTGCCATCGAAGCACCCAGACAATAGCCTATCGAGGCGATTTCATCTTCGCCCTGAAGACAGATTCCCCCGGCGGATGGCAGCAGTTGAAGCATGGTATTGAAAATCGTTGTCGCGGGCGTAATCGGATAACCGGCAAAAAACCGGCATCCTGCCCTGAATGCTCCCCATGCAATGGCTTCATTTCCGTCTATCAGACAAATACTTCTCATTTTCATATTCCCGCATTATTTCAGCAATATATCCTTTATCCGCAAAGCTGAAATAACAATTATCGCCGATCACGATATGCTCGTGAACCGTGATGTCCATCACCTTGCAGGCAAAGACCAACTGGCGGGTGATGGCAACATCTTCCTGAGACGGGTTCGGGTCGCCGGAAGGGTGATTATGGGCAAAAATCAGAGATGCTGCATGATTCGCCAATGCTGCTCTGACCACCTCTCTGGGATACACCGAACTTGCCGTCAGCGTTCCTTCGAACAACGTTTCCGCCGCGATGACTTTGTTTTTGGCGTCCAGATATACGACTTTGAAACATTCCCGATGCTTATCCTTCATGGTATGATAGAGATAATCAAATAAATCCTGAGAATTGCGAATCGGGTCTTTGTCAATCAGCTTTTTTTCGAGATAACGATCTGCAACAGCTTTGATCAGTTTGATGCCGAACATATTGCTTTTGCCGATGCCTCTGATCTGGCAAAGTTCTTCGGGAGAAGCTTCAATCACGCCTTGAAGTGTTCTGAATTTTTCCAAAGCGGCTTTTGCAGGTTCTTTGCAATCTTTTCTGGGAGTTGCCATGGTAAGCAAAAGCTCGATCACTTCGTAATCGTGAAAGCCCTTCAGATCCATCGTATTCAGAAATTTGTCTCTGAGGCGCTGACGATGCCCTTCTGCTTTGTGGTGTTCCATTGAATTTCTGTCCGCTACTATAGTTTCGCTCTGCATATCATAATTGTTCAATTATGGCAATCGGATAAGTTTGCAAATCCGATAAATTGTGATATAATAATTCAGATCAGGTTAGGGAGAAGCATTTTCATTATTCAGACAGAGAGACATATCTATGATCGAATTTAAAGGCTTATATTTTGACGGCAAAAGTTCGAAAGCATATCCGATCACCATGACTTCGGACGGGCTGACATTTCAGATTCGGGGAGATGTCGGATATCCCGATACGGAAATCCCTCTGCATCAGTGCATGATTTCTCCGCCCATGAGCAACACGAGAGGAATTATCAAACTGCCTGACGGCGCGCAGTGCGAAACCGATAATCTGAATGCCATCGGAGAGTTGGAAAAATTTATTTACAGCAATATCGGAATGCGGAAAGTGCATTTTCTGGAAGGACACTGGAAAACCGCATTTTCATGTCTTGCCGGAATTATAGGGTTTGTCTGGCTGTTTATCATGTATGGTATTCCGGTTCTCGCAGATATAGCCTCACGTTCGGTTCCTGTGGTGATTCTCGAAAAAATGAGCCAACATGCGCTGGCTATGCTGGATCAGCAATTTTTCGAACCATCTCAGTTGGCTGCCGAGAGAGCGGCCCGGCTTCAGAGCATATTCGATGAAATTCATCGGGAAAGACCTCAGAAGTTCAACTATCGCCTTGAATTTCGAAAAAGCCCGCGTATCGGCGCCAATGCCTTTGCCCTGCCGTCGGGACAGGTTCTGATGACCGATGAAATGGTCGCAATTGCCGTGAATGATACCGAATTGCGTGGTATTCTAGCACACGAAGTCGCTCATGTCGAACATCGGCACGGCATCAGAAGCTTGGTTCAGAACGCAGGCGTGTTTCTGGTGATTTCGATACTGGTGGGCGACATCACCTCGATTACCTCTTTGGCGGCTACTCTGCCCACATTGCTGGTCGAAGCCGGATATTCCCGGCAATTCGAGAAAGAAGCCGACCGGGCAGCAGGAAATTATCTGATCCGCAAAGGCTTCGGAACTGCCGATTATCAGAATATTCTGATCCGAGCTACGAAAGATCAGCAAAGCGTACCGTCTCTGCTCTCAACCCATCCGCATACTGACGAGCGGGTAAAATATCTGCAATCGCTTGAAATATCAAAATAATAAGGAGAAAAACAATGGATAAACTGATTCGGCAGGCAGCAAAAGACCTCTCGGATGCCAAATGTGTAGTTGCACTGACCGGCGCGGGAATTTCGGTGGACAGCGGCATTCCTCCGTTTCGCGGCAAAGGGGGAGTGTGGGAAAAAATTGATCCCGATATGGCACATATTGACACATTTATGGCGGATCCGGAAATGGTCTGGCAGGTTTTGATCAGAGAAATGAAAGACATTATTGACCGGGCAAAACCCAATGACGGACATAAAGGATTGGCTCGCCTCGAGCAGATGGGTATCCTCAGAAGCATCATCACGCAGAATGTGGATGGTCTTCATCAGGCAGCAGGAAATCAGGATGTGATTGAGTTTCATGGCAATTTCGCGTGGCATTATTGCCTGAACTGCAACCATCGGATTGAAAACAGCAAGATTGACATCTCGGCAATGCCCCCGAAATGTCCGTGCGGCGGCATTTATCGCCCGGATTGCGTATTTTTCGGCGAAATGATCCCGCATCAGCACCTGCTGAGATCAAAACAGTTGGCTGCCCAATGCGATGTGATGATGGTAGTGGGAACATCTGCGGTGGTTCAGCCGGCAGCGTACATGCCGGTCATTGCCAGACAGAACGGGGCAAAAGTGATTGAAATCAATATGGAAAGAACACAGCTTACCGGAAATATCAGCAATTATCTGATTCAGGGAAATGCAGGCGAGGTGATGAACAAAATTCTTGCAGAAGTCGAATCTCTGAAAAAATAAGCAATAAGATATACTGCTCTCATTCGTGCCGCCGGACGTTTTTTCACTATCCGAAAGGGTAGAAAAGATTGAAAAATTTAACGCTCTTTGAAAAAAGCAGTTTGATTAGTGACAGCCCTGATTTACACACTCCAAAATCCGATTTTCAAAATAGAGCGTTATTTTTTATTTTAATATGGCACGAACTTTGCATTTAAAGTTTCTGTGCTTGACATCAGGCTCTGTTTTTGGGCAATCCGAACATGAAATTTCAAAGGAGGCAATATGAAAAAACTGTTTTCAATGACAATAATGATGGCATTTGTTGTTACGATATCTTCCTGTGCGGTTCCGCCGGATCGCTACAATACTCAGAAAGGAGCAGCTATCGGCGCGGGATTCGGTGCGCTGACGGGACAGATCATCGGACGCAATACCCGATCCACACTCTTAGGAGCGGCAGTCGGCGGTATGCTGGGATCGCTTGTCGGAAACACGGTGGATCAAGACTATCAGTACTCGAGAGAATCGAATTATCAGACCGGCAGAGAAGCCGCGTACAGTTCTCCTTACAGCAGCCGACCGAGATATTACGGATACAGAACTGCGCCGTATGATGCGTCTTCGGCATATTATAGTAATCCGCAGACCCGATGCCGTCAGGTTACCAGACGCACGATTGAAAACGGCAGAGTGATTTCGGAAACTACAGAGGAAGTCTGCGAGGGAGATCGCTATTCGCGGGAGTATTAAAAATATAGATAAACACTTGACATTCGGGCAGTTCCTGATAGACTGCCCGTTCAGTTTTGAATAGTCAGGCATCGGATGCTGAAAAAATATTGCATCCGACTATGCAAAAATATATCGTCCCAAAAGATTTTCGAGGCGGGAAATATGCATAAAACTATTGCGGGGTACGAAGGAGAGCGAATCAGAATTCTGATCGCCGATGATTTTGATATCTATCGTCATGGTCTTGAAACCATATTGCTGAATTTGGGTTTTGAAGTTGACACTGCATGTAACGGAATTGATACTATTGCAAAAATATCCGAATTCAAACCCGATATTCTGCTGTTGGATATGATCATGCCCGGAATTAACGGATTTGACGTTATCAGAGAGCTTCGCCGACAAAATACTTCATCTCCGACAATTATTGCAATGTCCGCAAATATGAATTCTATGGTAATGATGCAGTGTATGCAGGAGGGACAATGCGATTTTCTTTCAAAACCCATTCGGATAGATGAGCTGCTGAATAAGATTTACAGCGGTACCGGTATGAAGCGGATATATGAAATGAAATAGCACAATTATCCTGTTTTCAATGTCGGTTCCCGATTGAAAAACTGTCTGACAAATGCGTTGCTGCTGCTTTCCTTCAACTCTTTCGGATTTCCTTCCGCGACAATTCCTTTCACGCTTTTATCCAGCATGATGACCCTCTGAGCCACCGCAAAGATGCTCGCCAGTTCATGGGTAACAATCACCATCGTGGTTCCGACAATGCGGTTGATCTGCAAAATCAGCTCGTCAATTTCAGCAGAGGTGATCGGATCGAGTCCTGCGGAAGGCTCGTCCAGAAAGAGAATTTTGGGATTGAGCGCCAAGGCTCTGGCAAGCCCAGCACGTTTTTTCATGCCACCGCTGATTTCCGCAGGCAGATGTTTTCCGAAATCTCCAAGTCCCACCATGCCCAGTTTCATGCTGACCAGACTGGAAATCGCACTTTTGGAAAGATCGGTGTATTCCAAAAGCGGCAGAGCCACATTTTCCGCAAGCGTCATGGAACCGATCAGAGCGCCGCTTTGAAATAAAATTCCGATTTTCCGAAGAGTTTTGTGAAACTCTTCTTCAGTGCAGGACGCAATATCTATGCCGTCAATAATGATCTGTCCTGAATAGGCTTTGTTCAAGCCCACGAGATGTCTGAGCAACGTGCTTTTACCGCATCCGCTGCCGCCTAAGATCACGAATACCTCGCCTTCGAATACCTCGAAGCTGACATTATCGAGGATTCGGCTGTCTCCGTACTGAGCCACGAAGTTTCTGACCTGAATAATCGGAAATCTGCTCATTTATTCTGTTTTTTTATCGCAGGTGATTGAGGCATACGCACTGTGATTATGAATGGATTCGAAATTTTCAGCACTCACATAAAACCAGGTGATATTGTCGTCCTTTTTCAATCTGTCTGCGATATCTCTCACAATATCTTCGACAAACTTGGGATTCTGATAGCCGCGTTCCGTAACACATTTTTCATCCACACGCTTCAGAATCGAATAAACCTCGCAGGACGCGCAGTCTTCAACCAGTTCGATCATATCTTCGATCCAGATAAACTTTTTGAATCGGGTGCTTAAACGCACTTCTCCGCGCTGGTTGTGCGCTCCGTATTCGCTGATTTCTTTGGAACACGGGCAGACTGATGACACCGGCACAATTACTTCAGAGACCAGATCCACCTTGTTCTGGGCATTGCTTGATCCGACCAGTCGGCAGGTATAATCCATTAGTCCCGGAGCTTCACTGACCGGCGCTTTTTTTTCGATAAAATACGGAAACATGATTTCAATATGCGCGGATGCCGCGTTGAGATGTTTTTTCATGCGGACAAGGATTTCCGAAAATTTTTTCAAAGACACTTCGGGACGAAACAGATTGAGCATTTCCACAAAGCGGCTCATGTGCGTTCCCTTATATTTTTCAGGTAAATCCACATACATATTGATCGAGGCAACCGTATGCTGATAGCGATTTTGGCGATCCAGCACCGTAACCGGATACCTCAGATTTTTGATTCCGACCTTGTCTATGGGGATATTGCGGTAGTCCCGCTGATTCTGAATATCAATCATGGCTTTAACAGGTATTCCGGTCTGACATGGCTCAAGGCCCTGAAAATATTTCCTCTGACTTTTTTGTTGCTGCGATACAATTCGGCAAGCAGCAGCTTGATTTCTCTGCGTTTGGAGGTTCGGGAAGTCGGACAAGGATTGATAAATTCTGGAAATCCCATCTCTTTTCCGAATCTCCGGATTGTATCTTCATCGCTGTACGCCAGAGGTCTGATGATTCTGAATCTGCCACCGAACATGTCCTGAGCAGGAAGCATCGTGCTGATTTCTCCCGAATAACATAAGTTCAGAAACAGGGTTTCGATAAGATCATCTTTATTATGTCCCAGCGCAAGCTTGACACATCCCATCTCATCGGCAATTTCGAATAATCGCTTGCGTCTGAGTCTTGCACATAAAAAGCACGGATTTTCCCGATTCTGAGGGCTGTGAGCAAGAATGCCGTAATCTGTATATTCAACTCTGATCTGCCAGCCCATATTCTCGCAATATTGCTTCAGTTCATCACCGAAACCGCCCTCGAATCCGGGATCAATGTAAATCGGAAACAGCGAATATTTCACCGGAATCCGCTCAAGTCGCTCATGCAGCATCCACAACATCGTCATGCTGTCTTTTCCGCCGGAAAGTCCCAACGCAATCTTATCTCCGTCAGAAATCATGTCATAATGGTGAATCGCATGGGAAAGCGACTTATTCAGTTCCTTATAACTGCGGCTTGTTCCGATTTTTACCACGCTTAATGCTTATCTTTGCTTTTTTTCAAAAATATTTTTCCGGCAGCAATCTCCCGTAATGCCACGACAATATCCTCGTTTTTCGGAGAACTGACCAGATATTCCGAGCCTTCGCGAAGCTGCCGAACCCGGTTTGCCACCATGTGAACCAGCAGAAAGCGATTCGGTTTTTCCATGCGCTGACGAAAGTCTTCTATGGTACTGCGTGCCACATAAACCTCCGACAATAAATTACCGAGCCTGATCTGACAGACTATCTCGGA
>CAZMDM010000272.1:0-5729 GCA_964564775.1 uncultured Desulfonema sp.
CGCCCCGAAATAAATTTCAGGGCTAAAAGCTCATGCCTGCTTAAGCAGGCTTTGGCTTATAGCCGGGCGATTTATCGCTCGGTGTGAAAAATGAAGTGAACCGAGATCGGTATTCCCCTTTTTGAGGGGAGCATTACTCAAAAGAACACTTTGAAATCATTTCAAAAACTGCCATAAATACATCGGTCAGCCGCAGCACGCCCACAATTTTTTTATTTTCCGTAACCAGCAGAGACTGATGATGTCCCATAACCAACTGATGAACCGCCTCATTCAGAGTCGAATTCACCTCAACATATTCGCCATCTTCGGGTTTGTACATGAAATCCCTGACTTTTTTCTGTCCGGCTTTTTTGCAGATATCTTTTAGCGGAGCATCCCAAAGCTTGAACTGATCCATCAGCGTCATCTGAAATTTTTTGCTGAAGCCGAGACGTTTCGCACTGTCGCTTCTCGAACCAATCTGCTCGTATTTCGGCTCCAAGCCCCGCAAAATATCCAACTGACTGACTTTGCCGATAATATCATTATTTTCATCGCAGATCAGGATTGCGCGATGCGGATATCGGTTTTTATTGAAATCCTGCTGCGCTTTTTCAAGCGCCATTACCGCTTCATACAAGCTAGCATCTTTTGAAACCACCACATATTCTTCCAAAGGAATCATCAGGTCTTTTACAACTCTTGTTTTCACAGCAAAAATCTCCTATTTCTCACTTTTTCCCAGAACAGCTTGTCTGATTTTTTCTCGGTTGCGTTTTTCCACCAGAATCATTTTTTTGGCATGGGCTTCTTTGATTTTTTCTGTCAAAGTTTTGATATCAATCGGCTTTTCCAGAAAATCCGTTGCACCGAGCTTCATGGCTTCAATGCCGACATCCATTGTGGCATATCCTGTCAGCAGAATAATCTGAAGATCGGGATTTTTTTCTCTGAGCGCGATCAGGGTTTCGATACCGTTCATCTCTGGCATCATCAGATCAAGAATAATGGCATCGTAATATTCCTCATCCGCTTTTCGAATCGCCTCTTTCGGGGATGTGGTCGCCGTTACCTCCATTCCTCTTGCTCTCATGCGCTCGGACAGGGTTTCCACAAAATATTTTTCGTCATCCACGAGCAATACTTTTTCAGCCATGACTCACCTCAGTGCAAAATGCAAATTGATTTATGCGATTTCCAGAACAATTTCCGAACCGGAAAATGTCAGATTCGCTTTGAGCATGGTGCTGATTGCGCTTTCTTCCGAACTCGGAAACAAGCCTTGAGGCTTTTCCGACAACACGAACCGGATCCGCGCTCCGCCCTGCTCTTTCTTTTCTGTAACAATTTCAACTCTGTTTCCCTTGCCCAAACTGTCAATCGCAAACTTCAGACAGCGATAAATCAGGGTTTCAACAAGAAAAACATGCGTATTGACTACAATTGCCTCTCCGGGCGATTTGATATCAATGCTGACATTCCGCATCACCGCGAATCTGCCGCATAATGCCGTCATCAGCGATACGGTTTCTCCGATGTCCGTCATTTTGACCGGCTCATCCGTGCTGTGGGCAAAGCGGTTCAGATTTCTCAGAATATCGCTTCCCCGATAAATCTGTCCTGAAACCGTCTCCGCCAGCAGCTTCAGCCGTGCCGGATCAAAGGGCATTCCTTTTTCGGACATGAAAATCATGTCTTCCAACAAGCCTGCATTTTCATTGATGATTGCCAGAACATTTTTTAACTCGTGGCTGACAGATGCGGCAATCTTTCCGAAACATCCGAAGCCCGCTTCACTGATAGTATTCAACTCCATCCGATGACTCCTTATTTTCCCAAAGCTGCTTTGATTTTTTCAATCAACAATTCAATTTTGACCGGTTTGACGAGATAATCCGTAACCCCGAACTCGCTGGTTCCCTGCTGAAAATCGCTTTCCGAACCGTGTCCAGTCAGAAAAATGAATTTCATGGTCGGATATTTGTCATCCAATATCTGCTTAAGCTTGATTCCACCGAGTTTGGGCATCTTTACGTCCAATACCGCAAGATCATAGAACTTATTCTCAACCTGCTTCAATGCTTCCTCACCGCTGCTTACCCAGTCCGCTTCAATTCCCCGCATAGATAGGCGTTCCGCTAAGGTCGAGACCAATTCTTGTTCATCATCCACCAGCAGTATTCGCATGATTCATTATCTCCTTTATCTCGCTTTTGATCGGCAGCGTAATCAAAAATATCGTTCCTTCTTTCAAAATGCTGTTGACATAGATCGTGCCGCCGAGTTCATGGACAAGGTTATAGGTAATGGACAAGCCCAGACCGGTTCCGCCTTTGCCGGATTTGGTGGTAAAAAACGGCTCAAAGACTTTTTCGAGGTCTGCTTCGGGAATGCCGCACCCGTTATCCTGAACATTCAGCATGATTCTGTCGCCATTTCTCCGTCTGACCGTGATTTCAATCTGTCCGCCATCCTCGACTGCTGCAAACGCGTTGTTGATGAGATTCAGCAAAATCTGCTGCAATTTGCCCTTGTCGCTTTCGATCTGCGGCAGATTCGGTTCCGCGTCAACTGTTACATGGATGGAACGATATCCTGCTTCTTTGCTTAAAAATCCGAGTACTTCGTGAATGACTTCTTCGAGATTCAGCAGTCTGATGCTAACTTCGGTATGCCGGGCAAATCCGAGCAGACGCTTGGTAATTGCCGCGCAGCGTTCCACCGATGAAATAATCGAATTGACCAATTTGAGCAGTTTTTCATCTTTGGCATATTCGGCTTTGAACGTGAACATATCCGAAATCAGCCCGGCTTTTTCATTGATGATGGCAAGCGGATTGTTGATTTCATGCGCCACTCCGGCAGCCAGCCGTCCTAATGATGCCATTTTGTTGTCATATTCCGCGTGATGCAGGGTTGCCACCCGCTTTTTATCCACCAGCCAGATATTGCTGACCAGATAGGTGGACATGGTCAGAACCACAATCAGAATCACGCTGATACTCACGATCAGAAATGCGGCAAGCTTGAGCCGGGTGGAACGCCATGACTCGAGCTGCTCGGTTTTGGGCTTGACGATCATCAGAATAAACGGCGTACCGGTGATATACGCATATCCGACAATCATGGGTTTGCCTGCGGAATCGGATACTTCGATGACCTGAGTTCTGTCCGAATATTCGGGAACCGGAATAGAAATTTTTTCAAGCACTTTGCCATAAAACTTGGATGGTGTCTGAAGAATTCCCTGCCGGTTGACAATAAACGCATCTCCCTGTTTGCTCACTTCCAATTGCGCCAGCATGTCTCTGAGTTTTTCCGTATCAATGCTTGCCCGAAGCACATAAAACGAACCTTTGGGCAGCATAGATTTTATCGCAATTACGACATGCGGAACATTTCGGAATCCCAGAAACACATCGCTAATATACACGCCTTCTTTGATCACATGCTGAAACCAGTCCTGAGAAACATAATTGATGCCTTCCATTTTGTAATATCCGGCATATTCCAGCAGATTCCCGTTTGCATCGATCAGGCTGAGGTCCGTAACCTCGCCTTTGGCTTTTTTCAGATTATCCAGAATCACGCCGAGGCGTTCGGGATAATAGAGCATATCAAAGCTGTTGTCCTGAACAATGAAGTTCAGCGCAAACAGGCGTTCATCCAAGAAAAAGGACAATGCCCGGCGGGTGTTGGAAACCAAGCGGCTGGTACGCAGCAGAATTTCGGATTCCATTGCTTCCTTGGTTACGCGATAATCGAATGCCGCAATCAGCAATAGCGGAATCAGCGCAACTACCGCCGTAATCAGCACGGAGTGTTTCCAGAGTCGCCGGAGATTGAACATATATTTGTATGTTCCCGATGATTCATCCGCCTGCTCCCAGAATTTGGGTATGAGCTTTTCCAACAGAGACATGGTTCGTTCATCCTTCGCAAGCCCCGAAATCAATTGCAGGGCTCAAAGCTAAAGCGGGCTGAAGCCTGCTGTTATTTTCACAGCGTCAGTTATGACGCTTCAGCGTCTAGCCGGGCGATGTATCGCTCGGCATAATGTTCCAAACATTTCTTCATTAAGCCTTATTCTGCTTCATCTTCTCTTTAGCCTGCTTCAGGGTCTCGCTCAGCACATCTATGTTGACCGGCTTTTGCAGATACGCAAACGCGCCCAGTTTCATGCAGAGCTCTTTGTCGGCTTCGGAGCCGTGTCCGGTAAGAATAATGACTTCGATTTCGGGGCGGCTCTTTTTCACCCGCTTCAATACTTCGATACCGTCAATGCCCGGCATTTTCAGATCGAGGATCATCACTTCGGGTTCATCGTCGTTGATCAGATCGAGCGCGGATTCTCCGTCATAAGCAATCGCAGACCCCATGTCGCGGATCAGAAGCCGCTCAGACAGCGTTTGTACAAATTCACGTTCATCATCTACCAGGAGCAGTTTGGGAAGCTCGAAATCATATTTTCGATAAACGTCTGTCTGATGATACCCCTTTCCCACGCGGGTCTCCACGGATTTGACCCCGGAAACCTTGCTGACAATGGCTTTTAAATCTTCTTCCAAGCGATTGAGCATCAGAACATGCTTGTTGATGGTCAGAATCACCGCACCGTCTCTGGCGCTCACGCCGACCGTATGCCCTTCTTTTGCCAAAGCCACTTCGACATTGGCAGCCAGCACAAAATCCTGAGCCGATTTTTTGGAGATTTTCGTGGGCTGAATAATTTCGCTTCTTAAGTTTTCTTCAACAAATCCGACAATAAACGGAATCTGCGTTTTATCTGTCGGAAAAATCGCATCATGCAGCGAAGAATCCCAGGGGTCTTTGAGCTTGAACAAAGAATATGCCCACGCGGCTCTGTCCTCATCCTGTCTGTGAATCAGACTCAATGCTTCTTTTTCAGATACTTTCTGCTCTTTTTCCGCGCTCAGAACCCGCGATTTCATATCCGCTATCAGACAGATTCTGAGAACATGGGAAATTTCTTTGGGAATCAGCATTCCGCAGAAGCCTTCGATCAGCAGATTGTCGCCCGAAAGAATCTCTGCCATTGCCAGTCTCAGCCATGCCACAGAACGCTCTTTTTCATGGGTGAATTTGTTGAACACAGAGGTTTTGGATGAAAACGCTCCCTGAATTTTGCTTTCGGACATGCCGGACAGTTTCGCGGCTTTGGCAGCCACATCATGATCCGTAATTAACGCATATGAGGTTTTTTTCAGAATTTCATCCACCACAGCTTCTTTTTTGCAGAAAGTTCCGCTGAATATGGTAATGACTGACATTGGCTATTCTCCTTGCTGAAGTTCTTCTTTTACAATACGGCAGACCGTCATGAGCGGGCATTTGTCTTCTTTGCCGCCTCTGTGAGCGCTTTCATGCACCGCACAGACAGCGATTTCCGTGGTCGGATAAATATGATCCGTGCCGATTTCTTCCAACAGATGGGTCCGCTTGAACACTTTCATCACGGATTCGTTGACGCCGGAAAAGGAAATATCCACGCCCGCGCTTCTCACATTTTCAATGACCAGCGCAAGAGATTCTTCGCCGGAAGCGTCCATATCATTGATGCCGTTTGCTGCGATAATGATATGCTTCAGGGTCTTTTTGGCTCTCATGCGCTCCGCGATCTTGTCTTCCAAATAACTGGCATTGGCAAAGAACAAGGGACCTTCGAAGCTGATCAGATCAATGTATTGACATTCCATCAGTTCATGCGTCATCACATCTCTGAGCGC
>CAZMDM010000273.1:0-4471 GCA_964564775.1 uncultured Desulfonema sp.
AGTTCATATATTTGCTGAGAATTCTGAATATTGCCGGATTATCTGCCATTCACGAATAAGCGTTGCGCGATATCAACCGAAGCCTGATCTGGCTGATCGCGCATGAAAACCGCATCAACATCGAAAAAATCATGCGAAAAACCTTTTCGATTTTAAAACCGAGAATGGCGGAATTTCCCGAAACCGCGCTCAATTGCGTGCTGAATATGGGGCAGGGCGTGTATAAAACCGATGAAAGCGATCTGATCAATCTGTTCATTGACTCCGTGCTGGATTTGGGATTTCAGACGCCTGCTATCGGCGGTGTGGGAAATGACTGGCAGATCCGGGTCAATCCAGCGCATATTCAGAATATCCGCACTTGGCTTGAACTGGTCTGTCTCAATCCCAAATACTCCACTCGCCTGCTCTCGAGTCTGACGATTTATCTTGCGCTTTACGGCGTATTTATCAAAGATACTGACCTGTTTCCAAGACATATCACCACGATGCTCAACAGCAATATCAGACCGGTCTGGAATCTGGTCAAACAACTTGCACGACTTTTTCCAATATATTTCAATGATATAGGTGCAGAAGGCGCTTTGAGAGATATTTCTACCCGTATTGACGAACTGACCCATCGCCGGGACTTGCTGGTTCATTTTCTGAGAAAGCAGGTTCATGTCGAAAGCAGCAATCGGGTGATCGCGTTTATCGAGGCAGTATTTGCTTTTTGGAAAACAAGAGACAAGCGATATGTCGAGCCATACATACCGCCGAATATTTATGAACAGATTCAAAGTCGCGGGCAGTTTGTGGATGGAATGCACCGGATATTCTCGGAATTGGGCAAAAAAGGGCTGACGATTCCCGATCATCTGCTAACACTGACAAGCTCGGAGTTCAAAGCTCTGCTGTCGGATATTCCGGCTGAACCCGAAGACGCGGAACGGGCAGAGCTTGCGGCAATATTTTATAAGCTTCTGTATCAGAAATACAATATTGATCCGTCCGAACTGCGCCAGTATATTTCGCGGCTCAATTTCGAAGGGTTTCCCAATATTCAGAAATTGAAAGATGCCTTGGATGAGCCGGATATTCAGGAGAGAATTGTCAAACTTCTGGGATATTCCGAGTCGCTCAAAGAAATGATGCTGTCTTCCAAAACCTATCCCGCGTATGAAAATATCTATCAGAAACGACATTTTACTGTTGATATTCCATCGATGTACGGCAATTATCACGAAATGAAATTCGATGCACTGGGACTGACGTTCCGCATCGAAGCTCTGGTCAACGTCTTATTTGAAGAAATTGTCGAAAGCATTGATCTGAATCTGATTACCCGAGCGGCATTCGAAAAAATCAACGATGTGCTGATTTTATTTTACAATGCCTTGAAAACAGATGGAATTTCATCGGTAGAATTTGATCGTCAGATGGATCTGCTCAATCACGCGTTGGAAACCAGAGGATTTACGTTTACGCAGTTTCTGGATATTTTCAAAGGCTTTGTCAAAGCCGTCAATAATATTGTCGCAGACCATTTCACCAATATTCACGAGAAAAATTTAAGCAGAATTTTATCCGATATGCTGCCGGATCAGATATTGCCCAAGTATCTGTCTTTGGAAGAATATCCTCAGGATATTGAAAGTTTTGGGCATCGGATTTCCGAAATTTTTTTCAGAGATCGGCTTGCCATGTCTGTTGGGCTTCAGCAATTGGATATGTTTCTGACCCGGATTTTGAAGACGCTCTACGATCAGGCACAGAAAGTCCCGGTGGGCAAATTGCGTTTTCTGCTCAATTACGATCCCAAAAGAGCCATGATGGGCATTGATCGCCAGAACGGTAAAATCACCGGAATTATTCATTTAGGCAATAAAGGCTTCAATCTGGTGAAACTCTGCAATTTCGGCTTTCCGATTCCTCCGGGCTTCATCATCACCACCGAAGTGTTCCGATGCCGGGATATTATTGACAGCTATCCGCCCGCGCAGAAAAATTTCAGAGAACAGGTCAGATTTCACATTTCGGTCATCGAACAACTGACCGGCAAAAAATTTGCAGACCCGAAAAATCCTTTGCTGTTTTCTGTCAGAAGCGGTTCTTCGATTTCTCAGCCCGGCATGATGGATACTTTTCTGAATGTGGGCATGAACGAAGAAATTGCTCAGGGGCTCGCGGTAAAAACCGGAAACGGATGGTTTGCATGGGACAGTTTCAGAAGATTTCTGCAATGTTACGGCATGTCTTTCGGTATGAACCGGGATGATTTTGATGCGATTATCAGACAGCATAAAGAAATATGCCATATTCCGCTGAAACGCGGCTTTACCGAAGAGCAGATGCGGATGGTGGCGTTGGCATACAAGGAAAAAGTAGTGTCATCGGGATTCGAAGTGCCGGATGATCCGTTTGAGCAGTTGCTGATGACCATCAGACAGGTCTTGTCGTCATGGGATTCGCCCAAAGCACAGATTTATCGAAAAATCATGGGCATTTCGGATGATTGGGGGCCTGCGGTTACGGTTCAGAGCATGGTTTTCGGCAATCTGTCCCGTGAATCCGGCACCGGCGTATTTTTCACGCACAATCCCAAATGGTCCGAAGATACGATCCGACTTTGGGGAGATTTTACTTTGGGCAATCAGGGCGAGGATGTGGTATCCGGGCTGGTGCAGACCATGCCGATTTCGATTATTCAGCAGGACAGTGAAATGCGCGATACCGATACCACGCTGGAAAGCCATTTTCCCGAAATTTATGCGGCTTTGAAAGACTGGGCGAGTGATCTGATTTACAAAAAAGGCTGGAGTCCGCAGGAAATGGAATTCACCTTTGAAAGTCCGTCTCCCAAAGACCTGTATCTGCTGCAAACCCGTGATATGGCAATGCGGGAATTGAAAAAAGTTCCGGTATTCGATCCTGATGCGATCCGAGGCAGAGAGATTCTGGGCAACGGCATCGGTGTCAGCGGCGGAGCCATGAGCGGCAGAGCAGTATTTACGTTGGATGAAATCAGCGAGTGGCGACAGCGCGAACCGGATACTTCTCTGATTCTGCTTAGAAGTGATACTGTTCCCGATGATATCCGAGAAGTGGACGCGGCAGACGGACTTCTGACTGCACGGGGAGGCATGACTTCTCACGCGTCCGTTGTGGCACATCGTCTGGGCAAGACCTGTGTGGTGGGCTGTGCCAATCTGATCTGCGATGAAGATCAGAAAATCTGCATATTCAATAATATCATACTGATCCGATCGGGAGATTATCTGAGCATTGACGGGCATGATGGCGTGGTCTATCAGGGCTTGATGCCGATAATGGAGGAATAATGTTTATCCCGTCCGTTCCCGGAAATAAATTTCTGGGCTATTTACAAGCAGTTCAGCTTTGATCTGCCTGAACTTCTCTGCGCTCTATCGGCAGCCAGTAGAACTCGTAAATCAGTACCCGGATTACGCTTGCAACCGGAATTGCGATAATCATGCCGCCGATGCCGAATTGTCCGCCTGCAATCAGTGCGAGCATGACGACCAGAGGATGCAATCCCGCTCCTTTGCCCACGATTCTGGGCTGAAGCACGAATCCTTCGATTGTGTGAATCGCGGCAAATAATGTCAGTACTGCTCCGAGACTGATCAGCTTGATTTTCCATGTCAGTCCTCCGGTCAGAAGAACGATCAGAATCGCAGGCGTTACGCCAATCACCGCGCCGAGATACGGGATGAATCCGCCGATAGCCGCAGCAGTACCGATCAGGACAGAATAATTGATCAATGCGGGAAATCCGATAAATCCGATGCCGAACAATCCGATGGCAAACAAACTGCCGACAATCGTGGAAATGATCAGCTGTCCTCTTAAAAATCCGCCGACTGCCATGTCCATCTTTGCCATCACATGCAGCACTCTTTCCCGATGCGTGGGAGGTATCATTTTGCGAATCAGAGGCATGATTTCTTCCCAATCCGCGATAAAATAAAAATTGATAATGATGACAAAACTTAAAAACGAAAAAAAGCTGATTGCCCAGCCAAGCCCTGTAAAAATACCGACAGTGGCTTTGCCGACAGCAGCCAAACCTCCTGATGCCACATCCCTGAGCTTGGGCAGAATATTTTCGGCAAGTTTTTCATAATCCAGCGTAACTGCCATAATTTTATCCCGAAGTACCCGCATCAGTTCGGCATCGAGTTTGAGATATTTATTGTTAGATAAATAGTCTATCAGAGATGGTATTGCATCTCTGATTGTATTGAATAAGGCTATCAATTCGGATAAGACTTTGGGAATCAGCACCGCGAGAATCAGTCCGATAATCAGACATACCAGCAGATACAAAATCAGCGTTCCCATAATCCGCCCCAATTTCAGGCGATGCTGAAGCGCCATCACGATCGGCGCAAGGATATATGCCAGCAGAAGTCCGGTGAGAAACGGACTTAAAATATTCAGCACGATAATCAGAGCGTCTTTGAGC
>CAZMDM010000274.1:0-1982 GCA_964564775.1 uncultured Desulfonema sp.
GGATACAGGCGATGCCGGAAAGTTAATTATTGATGCAAAAAATATTTCCTTTACCGACGGAGCATATATCAACTCAAACACCTACGGCAAAGGTAACGGCGGAGAAGTGATTCTTACAGCAGCGGAAACTGTTTCTTTTTCGGGAGAAAGCAGTAATGCGAAAATCAGCACTGTTCTGACAGCAACTGTTGATAAAGAAGACGGAGCCGGAGATGCCGGAAAACTGACTATTGATGCGAAAAATATTTCCTTTACAGACGGAGCGAATATCAACTCAAGCACCTTAGGCAAAGGCAACGGGGGAAAAGTTACTCTGAAAGCGAGAGAATCTGTAGTTTTTGCCGGAGAGGGCGCTGATTGGTCGAGCAATATCGCTATAATAACTACTGATACCGAAAACAATGCCGGTGATGCCGGTAAATTAATGATCGAAGCGAATGATATTTTCCTTACCGGCGGGAGTTGGATTGCCGCATTCACTAATGGTAAAGGTAACGGAGGAGAAGTTTCCCTAAATGCTTCTGACATGATTGTCTTGTCCGGCAACAATAGCAAAGGAATACCGAGTTATGTTTATGCAGTATCGAATACTACCGACAAAAATGCAGGAGCCGGAGGAGAAATAGCTGTTTCCTCCCAGAAACTTCAGATTTCGGATAAAGGAATGATTACCACTTCAAGCAAAGGAGGCGGACAAGCCGGAGACATCGCTCTGAATGTCGGCAGTCTCGAAATGCACGGCGGCGCATCGGTTTCATCGGATGCGACACTATCCGGAGGCGGCAGAATCACCGTGAATGCGAAGGATAGGGTGCATCTGACAGACAGCAGCATCACAACAAATGTGGTACAGGGAACCGGCAGAGGCGGAGATATCACCATCGGAAATCCCGATACCGGCATCGGCTCCCAATTTGTCATTCTGAATCACAGCAACATTCGGGCAAATGCCTATGGTCAGGGAGACGGCGGCGCGGTGTTCATTGTTACGGACAATTTTCTGAAATCCGCAGACAGCCTGCTGACTGCCACATCTGCAAGAGGCAATCAGGGAACCGTGAAGATCGAATCGCCGGATTTGGACATCAGCGGGGCGATGACAGTTCTGCCGCAGAATTACAACGATGCGTCCCGGTTTATGGTTACACCGTGCCATGCAAGAGACGGAAGCAAAATCAGCCGTCTGGTTGCCGAAGGGCGTGATGTCCTGCCCATGTCTCCCGATGATCTGCTTCCGAGTCCGGTGATGATGAAAAATCCCGATTGTGAGGAATTTCATAAAAAAGGCGATGCCGAAGGACTGATAAGCAGTTGTGTTTCCGAAGAAAACCCGGATACGCTGATGTATGCGGCATCCGCATATCGGATGTTCGGCTATTTCAGGCAGGCTGAGAATGCTCTTGAAAAAGCCTTATCTCTTTCAGAGAAAAACAGAGATATTCGGCGGACTGCGCTGTGTCTGAGCATGATGGGCGATCTGTATCTGTTTTGGGATGATTTCGGAACTGCGGGGAAACTGCTTGAGCAGGCAGGCGAAGCTGCCCGGAAATCCGAAGACAGGGCAGTTATTGCAAGTATTTTGAATAACAGAGGAAATTATTTCGCAGCACAGGGAAGCAGGAGCAAGGCTGCGGATATCTATCGGGAAAGCCTTGATATACTCGAAAAATTATCAGAGCCTCAGAATGAGTTGAAATCGGATCTGCTGCTGAATCTTGCCCGTGTGTCGGCAAAAACAGAATTGCCGTATCAGAAATACGAAAACATACTGAAACTTATCCTGAATCTGCCGGATTCCCACACCAAGGCGTGGAATCTGCTTGCATTCAGCCGGATAGCGGATAATTCTTCGGCAGACAAGGCGATGACAGATGCGATACGGATTTCCGAAGAGTTGAACGATATCAGAACCGCTTCATACTTTTTCGGCTATTCGGGCATGGCATATCTGAATCAGAAAAAATACGCGGAAGCCGCAGACA
>CAZMDM010000275.1:0-8044 GCA_964564775.1 uncultured Desulfonema sp.
CAATATCGGAGAGGAAGACCGGGCGCAGGCTCAGGCGTTTGTGGATACTGGGACATGGGATATTCCTGCCGCGTCAGAATATCATGAAATTATCGGAGATTCTCAGGGAAGATCCACCCGTCAGACCGTAGAACTGCTCAGTGGCTTGAAAACTGTCATGGGGCTGGGCAGTCTGCTCGCGTATCTGCTCAGCATCACGCTGAGAGTTGCCGATATTCATCGGTGTCTGAAAAACACCGCAACCTTTACTGTGCATTGCGATCCGACTGCGAGCCATTATCTCAAGCTGCTTCTGGATGCGATTTTCTGCTCGCAGGGCGGAGATTTTTTAAATGAAATCGCATGGTGTTATGATATTGGCGGCAGAATATCCAAACGCGCTTACGGCAGACGACATGATGTGCTGTTATTTTATGCCAAAAGCGAAAAATACACATTCAACTGGGATAAAATTCTTCAGGAATGGTCGGAAACCGGAAAATCCAAATTCAGGTATGAAGATGAAAACGGCAGATACCGTCTGATGGGTCGTTTTATCAAAGACAGTCCGATAAAAGGACATCGGGATGTCAGTCAGGAATGGGAGAAAACTCATCCCGAACTCGTGTATCGCCACTACCTTAAAGAAGGAAAAATGCAGGTTGATTTCTGAGAACTCCCGCCGATCAACCAAGCCTCCAAAGAACGTCTCGGCTATCCGACTCAGAAACCCGAAGCCCTGCTTGAGCGGATTATCCATGCAAGCAGCAACGAAGGCGATGTTATTCTGGACGCGTATTGCGGATGCGGAACAAGCGTTGCTGTTGCCCAACATCTTAAACGCCGATGGATCGGCATTGATATCACCTATCAGAGTATCAGTCTGATTCTGAAACGGCTCGAAGATGCTTTCGGCAAACAGATCGCGGATAGCACCATTCTCGACGGTATTCCGAAAGATATCGAATCTGCCCGCGCTCTGGCACATAAAAAAGATGACCGTCTGCGGAAAGAATTCGAAAAATGGGCAGTTCTGACATATTCGAAGAACCGGGCGGTGATCAATACCCGGAAAGGCGCTGACAAAGGCATTGACGGAATCGCTTATTTTATGAGCGATAAAAATGAGACAGAGAAAGTCATTTTTCAGGTCAAATCCGGCAAAGTCAGCCGAAATATCGTATCAGCATTACGAGGAGATATGGAACGCGAAGAAGCTCCGATAGGTATTCTGATCACGCTTGAAGAACCGAGTAAAAATATGATTCAGGAAGCGATGTCGGCAGGCTTGTATCATCATAAGCTCATGGACAGAAATTATCAGAAAATTCAGATCGTAACCATCAGAGAGATGATTGAGGAAGGCAGATGTCTGGATTTGCCGCTGGGTATTGATGTTGTGAAAAAAGCCGAATCCAAAGAAAACGGAACTCAGCTTGGATTTTGAATGATACCGAAATGTTGTTATTTCACATTGAAGAGTTGAATCAGCTATGAAAATTTATACGATTTCATGGAACGGACACAGACTTGAGCTTGGCAGACGAACCCTGATTATGGGCATCGTCAATGTAACGCCGGATTCGTTTTCAGACGGCGGAATGTTTTATGACATGAACGCTGCTGTGGCTCAGGCAGAAAAAATGATCGAAGACGGCGCGGATATTCTGGATATCGGCGGAGAATCCACGCGTCCGTTTTCAGAAGCAGTTTCGGAAGATGAAGAATGCCGCAGAGTATTGCCGGTGATCGAAGCGATTGCCAAGCATATTTCTGTTCCGATCTCTATTGATACGAAAAAATCGTCTGTTGCCAAAAGAGCATTGGATTCAGGTGCTTCGATCATCAATGATATTTCTGCATTGCAGGCTGATCCCAAGATGGCGAAAGTGGCAGCAGAGGCACAAGTGCCGGTAATTCTGATGCACATCAAAGGAACACCCAAAAACATGCAGGTTGATCCGGTGTATGATGATCTGATCGGAGAAATCAGGGATTATTTTCAATCTGCGATTGATTATGCGACTCGCCACGGCATTTCCCGAGACAAACTTATTCTCGATCCGGGCATCGGTTTCGGCAAAACGCTCGAACATAATCTCAGACTGATAAAGCATCTGAACGAATTCGAATGCCTTGATCTGCCGATACTGATCGGAACTTCCCGAAAGGCATTTATCCGAAAATTACTGAAACAGGAGAGCAGTCCCATGTCTCCGTTGGTGGAAACCGGAACTCAGGCAAGCATTGCGGCATCCGTATTGAGCGGCGCGCATATTGTCAGAGTTCATAATGTAGCAAATACCAAAGCATTTCTGACAGTTTTGGAAGCTATTCGCAAGAGTTGAGGGGAATGATATGAAAAACATCACTTTGCTGATTCTGATCCTGTATTCGTTTCTGTCCTGTGCAGGACAGGCGGAAAAACAGAAAGAAATCGAATCTGCCAGAAAACTGGCAGAAGCATATATTGCTCAGGAAGATTATACCTCCGCTCTCAGCGAGTTGCTGAAAGCGGAACAGATCAGTCCTGATGATTCTCAGATTCACAATTATCTGGGCATCGTGTATATGGCAAAAGAACGGCTCGAACTTGCGGTAAAGCATTTCAGCAGGGCGCTTCAGCTCAATCCGTCTTTTTCACAGGCGCGCAATAATCTGGGAACTGCGTATCTGGCTCTGAAAGAATGGGATAAAGCCATCGAGACCTTCAAGCCTCTGACCGAAGACCTTCTTTATGCTTCGCCTCATTATCCGCTTGCCAATCTGGGCTGGGCATATTTCAACAAGAAAGAATATGAGACCGCAGCCAATTATTACAGCCGCGCGGTCAAACATCATCCGAATTTTGCCATCGGGTTGAGGGGACTGGGCAAAACATACATGGAAATGGGGAAAGTGGCAGATGCGATTGCCAGTTTCGAAAAAGGCATGGAAGCAGCGCCGCGCTTTGCCGAGTTATATTGCGATGCCGGAAAAGCGTATGCAATGGCTGGAGAAAAAACGAAAGCTATCGAAGCGTATAAAAAATTTCTCGCGCTTTCTCCGAACAGCCCCCGTGTCAAAGAAGCTCAGAAAATGATTACCGTGCTTGAACAGAAATAGGGCGCCGCCCGAATTATCAACCGACTCGGAATATGAAAGGAGAAATTCAGTATGCAACTGAAATTCAGTATTTCGGAAAAAGAAAAAAAATTTTATAAAATCAGATTGATCCATGTTATTTTATTTCTGCTGTTTCTGTCAGTCCCGGCATTCGGAGAAAATATCGGAGAAATAAAACTCGTAGCATTCGACTACCCGCCGTTTTACTTTGAAGAAGATGGCAAAATACAGGGAATCGCTCCGGAACTGCTTCGGGAGTTGTTCGGACGGATGAATATCAAGACAGAGCTTACCATGTATCCTCTGAAGCGGGCATTGTTCAATTTGGAAAATGGGACTGAGGATGCGTTGATGATTCTGATCAAAACCGCCGAAAGAGAGGCATATCTGCACTATACCGCGCCGGTTATAAAAGTACGCGGGCTGATATGGTCAGCGGCTGACAGAAAAGGCGGGGCTGTGGAATTTGAAAAACTTGAGGATTTGAGGCACTATACCACAGGAGTTACTTTGGGATACAGCTATGGCAAAGAATTCGACAGCATCTTGAAAACAATGAAAAATATTGACAGCGCTCCCACTGATCTGCAAAATTATCGAAAACTTCTGGCACACAGAATTGACATTTTCCCCGGCAATGAGATCGTAGCAAAAGGTTTATTCAAAAAAAATTCGGATTTACAAGGAAAATTGATTCATTCTCAAAAGGCATTCATAGAATGGGAACTTAACATGGGAATCAGCAAAAAATCCCGGCTTGCATCTCTGATTCCAGAAATCAACAAAATTCTGTCCGATCTGAAAAACGAAGGGGTGATCGATAGGGCTGTCAGAAAATATACAGAATAAAATCGGTTATATTTAGATAGTCATAGAAAAAGTCCGGGTCTGTCTTTTTTACCTATCGTATCTTCTGTCTGAAGTTCACGGTCATCATATCCTTTTTCTGCGATCAGCGATTTTCTGACAGCCTTACCTGTCGGGCGTAGGTAACAATTTTCCCGAATCACATTGCATGGGCAAACACGGGGGCTTACCCCTACATTATGTCGGAAAATATACGGATGGATACTTATCTTTGTAGAAGTAAAATCAGGCTTTTTATTCGGGACGCATTCTGTTATACATCTTGTGATATCGGATGGAGAACCGAGGAAAAAAAGTGAATTTCCCGAACCTAGTTCGGAGTAAACATGGTTTTGTAAAGTTATGATACATCATAAAGAATTGCATTCGTTACGGATATGCCTGCTGAGTTATCGCAGTAACCCGCATTGCGGGGGACAGGGCGTATATATCCGAAATTTAAGTCGTGCCTTGAAAGATTTGGGGCATGAAGTGGAAGTCATCGCGGGTCCTCCGGGTCCTCATCTGGATTCGGATATTGCTTATACGCCGTTATTCGGGCTGGATTTGTACAATCCCGAAGCCTTGTTCCGCACACCGTCTCTGAGCGAACTCGCGGATCCGGTCAATCTGATCGAATGGGCAGGGGTTTCTACGATGGGATTTCCCGAACCTCTGACTTTCGGAATGCGGGTATTCCGTTTTTTGAAAAACAAGCTGAATCGCTATGATATCGTGCATGACAATCAATGTCTGTCTTATGGAATCAATGCGATCCGAAAGCGGATTCCGACCATTGCTACGATTCATCATCCAATTACGATTGACAGGGATATTGCGGTTCAATCGGTGAGATCGCCGTTGAAAAAACTGAAACATCTGCGCTGGTATTCGTTTATCGGAATGCAGCAGAGGGTTGCCAGAAAATTTTCGCATTTTATCACGGTTTCGGAAGCTTCGAAACAGGATATTGCTCGTGAATTTAAGATATTGCCCGATAAATTCCGGGTGGTGCCGAACGGAATCGATGTGGATGTGTTTTATCCTTTGCCGGAAAGCGAGCGTGAAAAAGATCGGATCATTGTTACTAACAGTGCGGATATGCCTTTGAAAGGCTTGTATTATCTGCTTCAGGCAGTCGCCGATATTGCAAGGCAGCGTCCGATCAAGCTGACTGTGATCGGCACACCGAAAGAAAACGGCGGGATCGAGCGGCTGATTCGGGAGCTTGGCATCGGAAATCTGATTACCTTTACTGGCAGAGTGAATAATGCGGAATTTCGCGAGCATTATGCCAAATCTGCCGCGGCTGTGGTACCTTCGGTATATGAAGGATTCGGGCTGCCGGTGGGAGAAGCCATGGCCTGCGGTGTTCCGGTAATCTGCACCACCGGCGGCGCGCTGCCCGAAGTTGCCGGAGACGCGGCAATGCTGGTTCCGCCTGCGGATGCTCCGGCATTGTCAAAGGCTATTGTTAATATGTTGGATCATCCCGAATATGCGGCAGAATTGGGTCAGGCAGGCTATCGGCGGGTTCATCGGGAATTTACATGGCGCAATGCCGCAGAAAAAACCGTGCAGGCATATCGGGAGGTTATCCGTGATTACCGTTGATTTCACGCGGCTCGGAAATCTGAGCGGATGCCGGATTCTGGATATCGGATGCGGATCGGGACGGCATCTGGCAGAAGCTTTAACGATTGAAAATACAACAGTATTCGGTGCAGATATTCTTGTCATGGATTTGAATGAAGCAAAAGACAGACTTGATTTTCTTGGCAAAATAGGAGAATATCGGGGAATATGTCAACTGTTGTGTGCGGATATTGCCCGGCTTCCGTTTTCGGATAATTTTTTCGATCTGGTGATCTGCTCTGAAGTTCTGGAACATATTCCCGATGACCGGAAAGCCGTATCCGAGCTTGTCAGAGTTTTGAAACCGGGTAAAACTCTGGTGGTCAGTGTGCCGCGAGAGCTGCCCGAAAAAATCTGCTGGGCATTGTCCGAAGACTATCATAGCGTTGAAAATGGACATATCCGAATTTACAAAAAAAAAGAGTTGATCCGCTTATTGGAGCAAAACAGCTTGAAAAAATACGGATTTCACTATGCCCACAGCCTTCATGCGCCGTATTGGTGGCTGAAATGTTTTTTCGGAGTCGGACGGGATGATGTTTTTCTTGTTCATCTTTACCATCGTTTTTTGGTGTGGGATATGATGAAAAAACCGTTGATCTCCCGGGTTGCAGATAAGCTTCTGAATCCGATCATCGGAAAAAGTTCGGTGATTTATCTGAAAAAAGGATAAAATTCATTATGAATACCGGCAAATGGATTGTATTCTGGGTAGTGCTGCTCTTTGCATCTCAGGGATATGCAGAAGAGGACTACTCCGACTCGAAATATCTGAAAGTCAGTACGGCAGCCATGTGCGAAGATGTCAGAGATCATACGCCGTATAATCCGGCAGTGGTGTTCTCGATTGCAGCGGGAAAAGTTTCCTGTTTCAGCCTGATTGATGCGATAGCCGACAAATCCTATATCTATCATAGCTGGTACAGAGCCGATAAGCTGGCGACCCGCAAAAAACTGGCGATCAATCCTCCGAAATGGTCAACCTTCAGTACGGTTCATTTGCGGGAAAGCGACAAAGGTCCCTGGCGGGTGGAAATCAGCGATCAGGATGGTAAAGTATTGACAACATTGAGATTCAGTATTACGGACTAACAATAATAATGGACTTCTTGTATTCTCTTTTTTCCACGATTCGCTGGGTAGATGTCGCGGATATTCTTCTGAACAGCTATATTTTGTTCCGTCTCTATATTCTTTTCAGAGAAACTCATGTGCTGCGAATACTGATCGGTGTGATGTTTTTATATTTTTTCCAAAGGTTTGCATCACATATCGGTCTGATTGTTACCAGTTGGGCAACCCAGGGGATCACCGCAGTTGCCGCGCTGATTATTATCGTGGTATTCGGCAATGAAATCCGATCTGTGCTTCAGACCCGGAACCTCAGATCCATTTTGTGGGGAAATGACCGGAAGACCGACAGCGCGCCGATAGAAATCATTGTCGAAAGCATTCAGGAAATGGCACAGCGCCGTATCGGCGCTTTGATGGTCTTTCCGGGAAAAGATGATCTAACAAGTGAAATTCAGAACGGGATTCCGTGGAAAGGTCAGATTTCCAAAGAAATGATTATGAGCATCTTCTGGCATGACAATCCGGTACATGACGGTGCGATCATTATACAGGGCAATCAGATTACCGAGGTCAGCGTGATTCTGCCTTTATCGCAGCGCAGAGACCTGCCGTCTTATTACGGAACCCGGCATCGGGCAGCTTTGGGAATTGCCGAAAGCAGTGATGCGCTGGTTGTTGTGGTGTCTGAGGAACGGGGCAATGTGGCAATTGCCAAAGGACAGAATATCAGCGTTGCCAGCCGCAAAGAAAAACTGGCACAGGTTCTTCAGGAACATCTGGGTATTGTCGAGAAACGCTCTCCGATGATTCGGAAGGAACTTCTGGAAATCAGCATTGCCGCGGTGATGTCTCTGGTGATTGTCGCGGGAATATGGTTCAGCTTTACCCGGGGAGTGGACAGCCTGATTACGCTTCAGGTTCCGATAGAATACATGAACCGGAAGCCGGGCATCGAAATTGTGGAAACCTCCACGCATAATGCGGTGGTGCAGTTGAGCGGTGCTGCCATGCTGGTCAAATCCGTAAAACCCGAACAGGTTCAGGTGCGGCTGGATATGAAAGATGCAGTGATCGGGAAAAACATATTCCCTATTACAGAGGATAATATCACGCTTCCGCCCGGCATCAGTCTGGCACAGGTCAGCCCGAAAACCGTTCAGCTGACGGCGGATATTTCGGTGGTCAGGGAAGTTCCGGTTCAGACAGACTGGGTGGGAAAATTGGATGAGCGCCTGATTCTGGAAAAGGTCCGACTTTCTCCTGCCAAACTACAGATCGAGGGAGGCAGTCTGGCGCTGAGAGAAATCCCAACCATTTACACCGAAAAAGTCAATCTTGAACATATAAAAAAAGCAGTTACTCTCACGATTAGTCTTGTTTTTTCCTCTCCCAACATCCGGCGGGT
>CAZMDM010000276.1:0-3071 GCA_964564775.1 uncultured Desulfonema sp.
CAGCACGCCGCGCATGAGCGAGTGGTATTCGAGCAGTTGAAGAAAAAAAGCGATTTTCATCGGCAGCATCTGTTATCGCCCGAACCGATAGAACTGAGTTATGAGCAAAGCAGACTCATCGAATCCCTGATGCCGAAACTGAAAGACGCGGGAATAGAGATCGAATCGTTCGGGAAAAATACCTTTGTGATTACCGCAATTCCAACCTTTCTGAGCGATAATGATCTGAAAACCATGCTGACGGATGTTGCGGACAAAATGGCGGATACCGGAATTTTGCCGGATACGGATGCTGCCAAAGACGAATGTCTGATGCTCATTGCCTGTCATAGTGCGATCCGGGCAAACCGAAGCTTGTCTCAGGCTGAGATAAAATCGCTGTTGTCTCAGATGGATCATTGTGATAATCCGTCTCATTGTCCGCACGGACGACCCACATGGATCGAATGGGATAGCCGCGTTCTCGAAAAAGCTTTCGGAAGAATACCGCAGCCCTGCTGGAAATACCGGGAGACGGAGATCGGAGATATGCCGGAATGGCTCTGATTTCTTTGGAAAGAGATCTGCAACTTCAGCGAATCAATATCAGAATCTTATCATAATGAAAGAGACTTGCCTGAGTCATAGCAAGTCTGAGAATATTTTTTGATTTTCCGCAATTGCATCTTGAAAATCCCCGCAAAATCGTTTAATCCTGATTCACAAACTACTTTTAGGAAACGCAAACGATGCAGGAAATACGATTTCACGGTCGCGGGGGACAAGGCACAGTTGTTGCCTCCGTGATTCTGGCAAAGGCATTTTTCAAAGCAGGCTTATGGGTGCAGACCTTTCCGGTCTTCGGTGTGGAACGAAGGGGCGCGCCGGTCGAGGCATATCTGAGGCTGGATACGCAGAAAATTCTGGTTCGCAGCAATGTCTATGCCCCAGATCATATCGTGGTTCAGGACAGCAGGCTCTTGGACACGGTAGATGTTACCAAAGGACTCAAACCCGAAGGATGGATACTGCTCAACAGCCCGAAACCGCCGGAGAATCTTGAAAAATTCAAAGGATTCCGGCTTGCGGTGGTGGATGCGGGACATATCGGTTTTCAGCATCGTCTGGGAACCAGAACCCAGCCCATCATCAACACTGCCACCATCGGCGCATTTGCAAAAGTATTGGGAACACCGCCGCCGGAAGCTTTGGCAGAAGCGATTGCCGAAGAAATTTCCGTCAAAACCGAGCAGAATATCGCGGCAGCCCGACAAGCGTATGATGAAGTTCAGCTTATCGGAAACATCAGCTAAAGGAATGACCATGACCGATCTGAGTCTTAACGAGTGCATACCGTTGTTTATTTCACAATCCACGATTTCGACCGAAGTCAACAACACCGGAACGTGGCGATTTGTCCGTCCGATATATCAGGAGAAAACCGCGCCGTGCAGCCAAGCCTGTCCTGCGGGGCAAGATATTCCGAGAATCGAGATGCTTGCAAAATGGGGAATGTTTCAGGAGGCTTGGCAGACGATTCTGCGGGAAAATCCGCTTCCTGCCGTGTGCGGAAGAGTCTGTTTTCACCCTTGCGAGCGCGCCTGCAACCGCAAAGATTTTGATGAGGCAGTCGCGGTTCATTGTCTGGAGCGATTCATCGGCGACAAGGCGATAGCGGAAAATTATCCGATTCCTGAGAAAACTGCCCAAGATAATGGCAAACAGATTGCGATTGCCGGATCCGATCCTGCGGGATTGTCGGCAGCATGGTTTTGATCGCGACTGGGCTATCGCTGTACCATATTCGAAGCCGACATCAAGCCCGGCGGACTTCTGCGCTGGGGCATTCCCGAATACCGCCTTCCCAAGAAAGTTCTGAAAGCCGAAATTGCCCGAATCATTGCTCAGGGCGTTCAGATTCAGTGCAAAACCAAGATTGACGAAAATTTTCTGAAAAATGCAAAATCCCGTTTTGATGCGGTATTCATCGCCTGCGGATACGGTCGCCCGATTCGGATGAATATCGCGGGGGAAGATCTGATGCAGGATGGACTGACATTTCTGCAGGATACCCGCATTCAGGGGCATGATTGCCAGTTGTCGGGCAATAGCGCAGCCGTGATCGGCGGCGGCAATTCCGCGATTGATGTTGCCAGAAGCCTTATCAGAATGGGTATTCAGGCGACTATTGTGTATCGCCGAAGACGCGAAGATATGCCCGCGTTTGCCCATGAAATCGAAATGGCGATCAAAGAAGGCGTGAAATTGGTGGAATTGTCCGCACCGATTCGGATCGAGGCGGAAAATGGTGGATTGCAGATGACTTTGCAGAAAATGAAAGCCATTGCGTCAGATAAAGGCAAAGCACAGATTGTGCCGGACGGAAATCTGACCGAAACAATTTCGGTGCATCAGATATTCCGGGCTATCGGTGCAGAACCCGGTGAAAATTGGATGATTCCGACTAATGCAGAACTTCTGAAAATTGAAAATGATTTGCCGATGGTTTTCGGCGGTGATCTGACCCCGCCTACAAAAAGCGTTACCGATGCCATCGGTTCCGGCAAACACGCCGCGATGCTCTTGGCTACCTTTTTCAAACAAGGGCGGGATGCCATTGAGCAGAAACTCGCCTCCTGCTGCATCGGAAACGGATCATCATTATCAATGGAAATCTATCTGGGCGGAAAGCGGAAAGATCGGAGTCCGAGTGTCGTGGCATTCAAAGACCTTGTTACGGATTATTTTCAGCCGCTTGAACGAGTCCGTCAGCCCATCGCTCCCCTCTCACCAGATGAGGTGGAGCAGACCCTATCTCCCGAAGCCGCAGAAAAAGAATCTGCCCGATGTTTCAATTGCGGCATCTGCAATGAATGCGATAATTGCCGCGTGTTCTGCCCCGAAGTTGCGGTGATTGCAAATGAGCATCGGGAAATCAATCTAAAATATTGCAAGGGCTGCGGCATCTGCGTTACGGAATGCCCCAGAAATGCCATGTCTTTGGAGGAGGAAGTCGCATGAAACAGGTATTGGAAGGAAGTCATGCTGTATCGGAAGCAGTCAGACATGTCTCTTATACACATTTGACCCTG
>CAZMDM010000277.1:0-2152 GCA_964564775.1 uncultured Desulfonema sp.
CGTAAAAACAGAGCTGCTGCCCCCCGCAGGATCGAGATGAATGGCGCCGTCGAATGTGCCTGTAATATAAATATTGCCGACCGAATCCGTTGTCAGATCAAAACCGTCTTCGAAACGCTCATCATCCGCGCTCAGTTCTCCGCTTTCCTCGTCTCCCAACTGAAACGCCCAGATAAAATTGCCGTCAGTGTCATATTTGCAGACAAAGGCATTTCTTCCTGCACCCGCGTTCAATGGCAGATGATCCGATCCTTCGAATGTGGCAGTATTGGCAATATTGCCGATCATATAGATATTATTACCGCTGACTGCAAGAGAATGCGGCATCTGCGCCCCAGCACCGCGGATTGTGCGAACCCATTTCACATCGCCCATCGGAGAATATTTGGCAAGAAAAACATCCGTTTCATCTGAATTATCCGCAGAGCCGTAAGCTGTTTTTTCAATGCCGCCGAAATTGACTGTTCCCTGAAAGTATCCGGCAGCATAGATATATCCCGAACTGTCAACAGCAACAGCGCTTCCGTAATCGCTGTTCGCTCCGCCAATACGAATGGGAAATCCTGCCTCGCCAGATACGGTTATACCGACTATCATCACGATTGACAAAAACATTTTTCCGATAAGCTTCATTAGTTTTATCCTCTCTAGTTTTATCCTCTCTGAATTTTTTCAGACTCCCCCGAATTCTGAATGCCGCCAGAAATGAGAATCTGAAGACTGAGAAACCGGTTTTTTACCGGCTGTTCTTTGTTTTTAATATTTCGTTTTTACCACATTTTACTGTTACTGTGATTGACTGTCATAATAATTTCGTATATCATTATATATCAGGATTCGGTATCATGTCATACAGAAAAGCATATTGCCCCCAAAATACCATCCGAAACAAAATCTGTGTATATAACACATTCATTTCAGAAGTATTTTCAATATGCTCCTCTATAAACGAAAACAATTATTGCGCCTGACGAATATCAGACACAACCTGCAATACATAAATCGCATCTTCAAGACCGATCTTGCCATCGCTGGTTAAATCTCTGGTTGAATTTTTCGAAACCACCTCGACTTTCATCTGCCTTGGGAGTTGACAAGAGTTCGGGTCAGTCCAGTTAACTTGAACCGCATATTGCCCGACAGAAGTGAACGTACAGGGATTGGACATTGTTGAAAATGTCCCGCCGTCTTTGGAAATCTTCCAATTTACAGTACCGCTGGCTGACGAATATGCAAAGGTTACCACATCCCCGACATAAAACATAGCTGTCCTTCCCGTTGTGCTGAAGCCCTCTGCAGTGGCAGAGGGGCATAAGGAAGTTACCGCTATCGATTTTGCCGATGAAGTTGATGGACAGCCATTGGCATCCCATGCTGTCAGCCTGACAGTATATGAACTTGCCAGCCCGTAACTATGAGTGGCTTGCGCTTTCGAAGTATCGAGATTCTGAGAACCATCCCCAAAATCCCACACCCATTTCGAAGCACCGGTACCCGAGTTGAAAGTGATGATATCGCCGACTTTGAATGTCGTGGTGGTCGGAGCGGTAATTGATGCTGTAAAATCAGTACAATAAGGCGCAACAGTGAATGAATACGGTGTTGTTGTCGGATATGTGCTAGAACATCCGCCCGATGTTGCTGTAAGTTGAACAGTATAAGTACCTGCATCAGGAGGGAAAAATTCCAAATCCATCGTAGCGGATGTAAAGCTCATCTGTCCGCTGAGACCGCTGACTGTCCATAACCATGTTGCATCCGTAGAGCTTGCAGCAGATGTTCCTTTTTGGGAAGTATTTTTGAAGGTGATACGGCTGCCTTCTTTAAGCGTCCCTGTCGGAGGAGTTTCAAAACTTGCCGTTACTGTCGGGGTACATGCGCCTTGAGTTACTGTGAACGATTTTGCTGCTGTTGTCGTAGCAGAACAGTTGGTATCTGTCGGGGTGGATTTCAGCGTAACCGTATAGGTTCCGGCAGACAGAGTGGTTGGAGTTGTATAATTCTGCGTAGTAGCCGTAGCCACTGTTGCTGACGACGAATTGAGCAGAGTCCACAGCCATGTAGCACTATACGAACTGGAAGTGTTGGTAAAAGTTACAGACTGCCCGGTAGTAATGCTTGTTGCACTTGCTGTGAAGCTCGGTGTTACCGG
>CAZMDM010000278.1:0-4065 GCA_964564775.1 uncultured Desulfonema sp.
GTCATGGGCAGTGATTCGGATATGCCGATCATGGAAGAAGCTGCCGCGATCTTGAAAAAATTCGGTATCCCGTTCAAAATGACCGTTGCTTCCGCGCACAGAAGCCCTCAGAGAGCAGCCGAATTTGCCTCATCTGCAAAAGCATCCGGTATGAAAGTGATTATCGCGGGCGCAGGTCATGCCGCACATCTTGCGGGCGTTCTGGCAGCGCACACCACCCTTCCGATTATCGGCGTTCCGATTGATTCGTCTTGTCTGCAAGGCTTGGATTCGCTGCTCTCGACCGTACAGATGCCCCCCGGTATTCCGGTTGCCACCGTATCCATCGGCAAATCCGGCGCAAGAAACGCGGGCATTCTGGCAGTTCAGATGCTGGCATTGTCTGATCCCGAACTTGACAAAGAACTTGAGAAATTCAAACAGGAAATGGCAAAACAAGTTGAGAAAAAAGCCAAAGTTTTTGAAGGTTGATCCGGTTTATCCTGAACCCGATGGGATTGAAAAAGCAGCAAAAATTATCCGAAATCGCGGAATGATCTGCTTTCCAACCACATCGCTTTACGGACTCGGCGCAGATGCTTTGAATGCGGATGCGGTGGATCAGATTTTCGAGATCAAAGCGCGTCCGCATGACAAGCCGATTCTGGTGCTGATTCATGATATCAGACAGTTGAACCTGCTGGTAAAGCGGGTTTCTCCCATAGCCGAAAAAATCATGGAAAAATTCTGGCCCGGAGGCGTTACACTGATTTTCAAAGCCAAAGATCATCTGCCCCATGCACTGACCGCAGGCTCAGGCAAAATCGGCATCCGGCTTGCATATCATCCGGTGGCATCGGCTTTGGCAAAAGCTGTCGGAAGTCCCATTACCGGAACCAGCGCCAATCTTTCGGGACAGCCCGGAATTTCCAAAATTGACGAACTCGATCCGATGCTTGCGGAAAGACTCGACCTGATCTTGGATGCCGGAGAACTCATCGGCGGTCAAGGCTCGACCATTGTGGATACGACTTCGGATATCCCGATGATTTTACGTGAAGTACGAATAACGTCTTCAGAGATTTCGGCAATTTTCAGATGAAATATATTGACAAAAAGCTTGTTTTTTCATATAAGCCCATACAAATTGATTTGCCGGAGTGGTGAAACTGGTAGACGCAGAGGACTCAAAATCCTCCGGGCTTCACGTCCATGGGAGTTCGATTCTCCCCTCCGGCACTCTCAATAAAAATCAAAGGGCTATCCACTAATTCGGATCAGCCCTTTTTATTTTCAATTATGTCGAGCTTCAAATATGGAAAAACCTGATATTGAAAAATTACTTAAACCTGTTTGCTGGGATTACAGAATAAAACCTTATGAATTATTTGAGGTTGCTGTCGGAACAAAAGAAAAAACAGGAAGTTTCAATCAGAAAAAAGCTCTGATCAGAATATTAGAGCGAATATGGTGGTATGATCTGATCGCTCTTTTCGGTATTGACAGACTGAAGCGGCTGCTCACACCGGAAATCATTTCCGAAATCCGTATTCCGCAATTACGGGAAAAATATGAATTGGCAAGAAAAATATTACACGGAGAACCTGTATCCTTTTCAGGATGGAGTCCTGAATATCGTGAAAAAATCAGGCACACCCTTTTATCTGACCGGTGGTACCGCACTCAGCCGGGGCTATTTTAATCACAGATATTCGGATGATCTTGATTTGTTTGTGAACAAGGATGACAATTATGACCGATATGTTCAGACATTATTTGAACAGTTCGGAAAAACTTCTCTTTTTTCAATTGATTATAAAAACCTTCGAAAATATGAAAACTATACCCAGATGGTTCTGGTGAAAAGATATGGAAAAGAAGAAACAGTATTGAAACTCGATCTTGTAAATGATATTGCTGCACATTATGGATATATCAGAGATGATCATGTTCTCGGAAATATTGACAGTTGGCAAAATATCTTATCCAACAAACTGGCTGCTGTTTTCCGATATGAGCCAAAGGATATTGCCGATATTTGGATAATTGCCAAACATCGGAAATTCAATTGGATAGAGATTCTGCAAGAAGCCAAAACCAAAGAAGCTGCCGCAGAGCCGTTAGTTTTTTTTGAAATTTTGAAGTCATTTCCGATTGAAGAACTCAATGCTATCAAATGGATAAGACCTGTAGATCTAAATCTTGTCAAACATGAATTGGATCAGATAGCAGAAGATATAATGCTGGGGCAGCAGAATCGCTTTGGAAAATCAGAATAATGCTCAGAAAGCAACTCAGGAAATTTGAAACATGACGAAGAAAACAGATGTCAAAGATTATCGCTACAAAGAAAAGCGCAAAAATAATCCGCCCGCGGGTCTGGCGGAATACGAACCCCGATTGAAACATCGTAAATCCAATCGCTATGCTTATGATCCTTACAAATCTCCGCAATTGGTCTGGGCGAAAAAACCCGGATTGAAAGCTATCGAAATCGAAGAGGACACGGCAGGTGTTGACGCAGATACGGTTTCTCTGCATGTTCACGAAAGAGTCAGCGCAAAAGCCATTATCAAAACCCTTGAGCGTGAATTGCCGCAGATTGACCTTTTTGCAACTCCGAAACTGTCGTTCAATGAATCTGTCAAATTTTATCAGCATGATGTGGACTGGGCAAACCGCCTGATTCTCGGCGATTCGCTGCTGGTTGCCAATTCCATGATTCAGAATGAAATGATGGCAGGCAAAGTGCAGATGATTTATGTTGATCCGCCGTATGGTGTCAAATATGCCAGCAATTTTCAGGCAAAAATCACGGATAGACAGGTCAAAGAAGATGATGATTCTCTGACTCGTGAACCGGAACAAATCAAGGCGTATAGGGATACTTGGGAATTGGGGATTCATTCGTATCTGACCTATCTGAGAGACCGGCTGCGGGTTTGCAGGGATTTGCTGACCGAAAGCGGCTCAATTTTTGTGCAGATTTCGGATGAAAATGTGCATTTGGTTAGATGTTTGATGGATGAGGTGTTTGGGAGTAAGAATTTTGTGAGCGAGATTGGTTTTAAAAAAACGGGCTATCAAACAAGTGGCTTGTTGCCATCTAATTTTGATTATATCGTTTGGTATGCAAAATCACTTGATAATATAAAATATAGACAATTATATGTTTCCAAGCTTGAAACTAGTGCTTTTATTGGACAAGATATTTGGATTGAAGAAGAAAGCGGAATGAGGCGCAGGGCTACAAAAGAAGAATATGAAAATATTGGAGAATCATCGAAGCATTTAAAAATATTTAGGCATAAATTAGCAGAAGGGGCGGGTTCTTCTGGTAATACTCAATCATTTTATTTCAAGGGAAAGAATTTTAGACCTAAAGATGGTAAGCATTGGTCCACTACACCTTCTGGCTTGGAAAAATTATTAGAATCAGATAGATTTTTTCCTATCGGCAATTCTCTAAGATATGTCAATTATTTTGATGATTTTCCAGTTACTCCCATAACATCAAATTGGACAGACACTGTTGTCAGTGGTTTTTCTGAGTCTCAACAATATGTAGTTCAAACAAGTACAAAAGTAATTATGCGCTGTATGCTGATGACCACCGACCCCGGCGATCTCGTATTCGATCCCACCTGCGGCTCCGGCACAACCGCGTATGTGTCCGAACAATGGGGAAGACGCTGGATCACCTGCGATACCAGCCGTGTAGCTCTTTCGATTGCCCGACAGCGATTGCTGACCGCGACTTATCCGTATTATGTGATTAAGGATGCAAAGGATGATCCCTGCTGCGGCTTCAAATACAAAACTGTTCCGCACATCACGCTCAAATCCATTGCCAATAACACCCGGATTGACGATGTTGCGGCGCGATACAATCCCAAAATTGAAGAAGCCCTGAATGCTCTGAATGCGGCAGCCAAAACCTCGTTTCAGGAGTGGGAAGTTCCGTTTGAGCCGGATGAAAAATGGAACAAGAGCGCCATCTCTCATTTCAAAAATTTCCGCCAGTTGAAACAGGAAAAGCAGCGTGCGATAGACAAAATCATCACGGAGGATGCGGAACAGGAAGAG
>CAZMDM010000279.1:0-1774 GCA_964564775.1 uncultured Desulfonema sp.
GCTATGGAATCTCAGAGATCGGGATCAGGAAATCATCCAGCAGGCGATTCTGATGGCGAGCGTGGCGTATGACAAAGATGTGATGTACCGGATATGGAATTCCTTTCATGGCGGAGTGTATGTTCCGGTTACAGACCAGACACAGCCGAATCCGTATCTGTCAGATATCGAAGAAAGAGATATTGTTACGCCATCAGGCAGAAAACTGACGCTGATGAATCCCGCATATATGACCCGTCAGGTGCATGAGATAAGTCGGAACAGATACAGCATATCAGCGCACATTACCAGTCTCAATCCCATAATGGCTCAGAACGCTCCGGATGAATGGGAGGCAACGGCATTGAAAACTTTCGAACAAAACATAACAGAAGCGTCAAGCATACAATATATGAACGGGAAAGAATATATGCGCCTGATCCGCCCGTTTTTTGTCGAAGAGCAATGTATGAAATGCCATAGTCATCAGGGATATCAAGTCGGCATGATCCGAGGGGGAATCAGCGTCAGTGTGCCGATCGAGCCGTTGAGAGCCATTCATACAAAGCATGATTTCAAATTCATCTTTCGCTATCTGTTTTTGTGGATATTGGGAATCTCAGGTATTTCAGCCAGTTGGTTCAGCTTTGAAAAACAGGCGTATCAGCGCAGACAGGCAGAAGAAGCGTTGAAAGAAAGCGAAGAGCGATTCAGATTGTTTATAGATAACAGCCCTGCCCCCGCGTGGATGAAAGACGAACAGGGGCGATACATCTATCTGAACCGGATTTGCGAAAAAGTATTCGGAATGCGGATCGAAGAATATTACGGCAAAACGGATTATGATATTTATCCGACTGAAATCGCAGAAAAACTTCGTGAAAATGATCTAAAAGTTCTGAATACAAATCAAAGCATTGAAACAATTGAAGAATCTCTTACAATGGATGGAAAACCTATTTACGGTCTGGTATTCAAATTTCCGTTCACAGACAAGCATGGCAAGAGGTTCGTCTGCGGTATGGGAGTGGATATTACCGAACGAAAAAAGGCGGAGGAAGAACTGATCCGCTACAAAGATCATCTGGAAGAACTGGTCAGAGAGCGCACCGAGGAATTGAATCTTGCCAAAGAACAGGCAGAATCCGCCAATCTTGCCAAAAGCCGATTTCTTGCCAATATGAGCCACGAGCTGCGGACGCCTCTGAACATCATTATCGGCTTTTCCAGATTGATGCGGAAAAACAAAGATATGCCGGCAGCGTATCGGGAAAATCTGAATATGATCCGAAAAAGCGGCGAACATCTGCTGGAATTGGTTAACGAAGTTCTCGATATGTCTGCTATCGAAGCTGGAAACAACTGCCTTTCGGAAAAAGACTTCAATCTACATCAGTTGCTGGATACGCTTGAAAGCATGTTTACATTTCTCGCCAAAGAAAAAGGGCTGAGTCTGACATTCGAGATTGATTCCGAAGTTCCCGTATTTATTCGGACAGATGAGCGCAAGTTCAGACAGGTAATGATCAATCTGCTGAACAATGCCATCCGATTCACCACTCAGGGGCATATTATTGCCAGAGTTTGGTATTTCTATGAAAAATCGGAGCTTTCGGTCGAGATCGAAGATACGGGCGCGGGAATTGCTCCCGAAGAAATGCACCTGCTGTTTCAGGCATTTACTCAGACCGCCTGCGGCAGAATGAGTCAGGAAGGCACGGGGCTGGGGATGCCGATCAGCAAAAAATTTGCGGAACTTATGGGCGGAGACATCCGTGTTGAAAGCGAATACGGG
>CAZMDM010000280.1:0-11165 GCA_964564775.1 uncultured Desulfonema sp.
CATCACCGCAGTGGATATTTACGGACTCAGCGAAGTGATCGGTCCCGGAGTTGCCATCGAATGCCATGAAGCCAAAAAAGGCTTGCATGTGTTCGAAGACCATTTTATCCCGGAAATCATCAATCCCGCGACCGGAGAGCCGCTTCCTTACGGAGAAAAGGGCGAGCTGGTATTCACCTCGCTGACCAAAGAAGCATTTCCGGTGATCCGTTACCGCACCCGTGATATTACGTCTCTGAATCCCGAACCCTGCATCTGCGGAAGAACTCTGGTTCGCATGAACCGGGTTACCGGACGCAGCGATGATATGCTGATTATTCGCGGGGTCAATGTGTTCCCGTCTCAGATCGAAAGCGTGCTGATGGAAATCGAAGGCGTGGAGCCGCATTATCAGTTGGTTGTGGATCGCGAAGAAAATCTGGATGTTCTCATGGTAAAAGTGGAACTCGGCGAAAAAATGTTTTCCGACAAAGTAAAGAATCTTCAGGATTTGGAGAAACATATTTCCAAAAATATCAAAGAATATCTGGGGGTTTCTGCACGGGTTAAACTGGTCGAACCCAAAAGCATTGCCCGAAGCGAAGGCAAGGCAGTGCGGGTAATTGACAATCGCAAACTTTAGAAAGGAGACACAAGTATGCGCGTGGAACAACTTTCGATTTTTTTGGAAAACAAAGCCGGCCGTCTGGCGGAAGTAACTGCGGCTCTGGCAGAAGCAGACATCAATATCCGGGCATTGTCTTTGGCAGATACTTCGGATTTTGGTGTGCTTCGTCTGATTGTCAATGATACGCATAAGGCAAAAGAATCTCTGAAAGCCAAAGGCTTTACGGTCGGAGAAACCGAAGTCGTGGCGGTCGAAGTGCCGGACAAACCGGGTGGACTTCACAATATTCTGGAATCTTTGCAGAAAGCCAATATCAATGTGGAATATATGTACGCGTTTGTGCAGCAGAGCGGCAACAATGCGGTCATGATTTTCCGATTCGAAAATGTGTCCGAGGCTGTGAAGCTTTTGCAAAACTGCGGCATCACTGTGATTGACGGTAAAAAACTCTACAGCCTTTGAAAACAATGCAAAGAGCAAAATGAAAGCGCATTTTGGAGTTTTTCTTAAATAAATCCATGGGCTATTGATATTGAAAAATATGAATAGCCCATGTCTTCAGACAAAGATACCCCGATAGTTGCTGTTCACGATATCTTAACCTTATTTATTCGGATTGATCTTCAGAAGTAGCTTAAACCTACCTTACGAATACCATCCCCACCCTATTGTTCCCTCTGTCTGTATGAAATAAACTCGGACATAACTGCTATAACGTAATGATAGCAGTAGAGGGAGGTGTCAATATGCATCCTGAAACCATATCCGATCGTCTGGTGTTTATCGGTATTTTAGTGATACTTGTTTTTTCGCCGCTGGCTTTCGGCTCGGTTCATGTATGGGCATACAGCCTGATAGAGCTTGCCATATTTGCCTTGCTGGCAGTGTATATGATGAATCGCGTGATTTCCAATACCCCGACTCTGGAATGGGTGAGAACTTCCTTTAACGGTATTCTGATCCTGTTTCTGTTGTGGACCGGAATGCAGATGGTTCCTTTGCCCGCGTCGTGGATTTCGGATATTGCTCCGAAAACATTTTTGGACAAAACATGGCTATTCGATGCGCCTAAGATCAGTCTTGCCTATTCGTTTCATACTGCTAGTAAGGAATGGATAAAACTGGCGTCTTATCTGGGAATGTTTTTTCTGGTGCTGAATACGGTAAAATCCCGGCATAGATTGAATATTCTGATTTATGTGCTGATACTGACAGGATTTTTCGAAGCACTGTATGCCATTGCCCAGACTTTCAGCGAAACGCCGAAAATCTGGTGGTGGACCAGCCGGGTTGGCAACGCAAAATTTGCCAGCGGAACCTTTATCGGATCGAACCATTTTGCCTTTTACTTGGAGATGATTCTGCCGCTGTGTCTGGGATTTATGATTGCCCAGCACCGGCACAGTAAACGACTGCTTCCGGGACTAAGAGGCTTTACCTCTGCGGTTCAGACGGTTGTTGCTATATTGTCTCCCGAATCTTCTTATCCAAAAAAGATTGTCCTGTTTCTGATCTCTGTTGTGATCGGGACTGCCTTGCTGCTTTCAGCTTCGCGGGGCGGAATCCTGTCTATGTCCGCAGCAATGTTTTTTATGGCATTGCTGTTTTACAGAAGAAAAGAAGAGTATCGGAAATATGCCAAAATGGCGCTGGGATTATGCCTGATTGCAATGATTTACGGATTTTATATCGGCATAGCGCCGACCATCGGCAAATTCAAACGATTCGAACAGGGACTCGAAGGCAGGCTGTCAATCAGCGAAAGCCTGATTCCCATGCTCAGAGACTATCCGATATTCGGCGTGGGATGGGGGAATTTCCGCCATGTTTATCCGCGTTATGTCGTTGAAAACTATGATGATGTTGTTTCAAGCGGATATGCCCATAACGACTGGATGGAGGCTGCTACGGAAACCGGTGTGATCGGTGTGTCTCTGCTGCTTTCGGCATTTCTGATTTATCTGCTCAGGATGATTAATCTTTGGAACAAACGTCATGATCTTCATGCCATCGGTATCGGCGCGGGAGTTCTGACCGGTCTGATATCTGTCGCAATTCACAGTTTTTCCGATTTCAGTATGCATATTCCGGCAAATCCGCTGACACTCGCGGCAGTTCTCGGTGCCGGATATATCGCGCTTCATCGTCAGGGACATGAGCGGCACGAATCCTTTTTTTACAGAATCCGAAGAATTGAAATGACCCCGTTGAAACAGGCAGTGGCAGGCTGCATATCGGTTATGGTGTTCACGACCGCCCTGTTTTTTATCAGCAGACATTTTCTTGCGGAAATCTACTGTCCCACAGAGTGGAACTCTACCATGAACTTAAATTGGAAGCCGTATCTGACCGATATTCAGAAAGCGATTTCGATCAACCCGGATAATTCCGAATATCGCTTCAGACTCGCGGAGTATTACATGGCAAACTCCTATCCCGATCCGAAACTTCGGCAGGAATTCAATGAAAAAGCAATTGCCAGTCTCGAAACATCGGTGAAACTCAATCCGGCTGCCGGAGAATCATGGTATGCGCTCGGCAAAAGCTATTCGATGAGAGTCTATGACACAGATGAATACACGGATAAATGGCTGCCTTTGGCAGAACATTGTTTCGATATGGCGGTTTTTTCATCTCCGAATGATGATGCTGTTTTAGCAAATGTCGCAGGATACTGGGTATGGCGTTCCAAAACTTTCGGACAGCCGGAGAATATCGGAAAATTTCAGCAGTTGTTTCGGAAAGCCTTAAGCCTCAATCCCCGACAATGGGAGCAGGCAGCGAGCCGCGTATGGGAATATTACCCGGATTATGGCATTGTCTCGGCTATTGTTGCTCCTGAAAACGAAACCTTGAAAAATACCATTCTGAAATGGATATCGGGAAAGGAGAAGGAAAAACGGAAGGTTTCCATACCGGACAGAGCGCCGATAGCTTCCGGGCAAGTAGGATATTTCTACCATCGGATACATAGTTCATAGCATTGATTTATTTGATAATATTTGTAATTATCATAGCCGAAGATGTTTAGATCGGCTGTGATAAGAAAAAACAACTAAACCGCAACAGAGGGGGGTTTATGAAAAGAACATTGGCAACAACAGATTGGAAAACAGCAGTAGTTGTGCTGCTGATTGCAGCCGGTCTTGTGATTTCGGCTGGCGGACAGACTCCGGGAATTGCCACCATCGTATCGTCCAAAGGCAATATCGTTTTGGAAACGAAGAACGTATGGCTGAAAAATCCCGAAGCAGGCAGAGTGATTTGTCACGGAGATCAGATTCTGACTCTTCGGGATGGCAGTGTGAGTCTTCGTTTTGATGACGGCTCCATGCTGGATATTTCCGCAAACTCGAATGTACGGATCACTCAGCCGTTACAAAAAGGTGTGGTGGCGGACGATGAACTTGGAAAAAGAGAGATCAGAGTCCTGTTGGGCAAAGTCGGATACAAAAGCGGCGACACTAAAACGGTTACGACCCGCATGGTTTCTCCGACAGCAGTAGCTGCTTTGCGAGGCACCGAAGTTCAGTTCGGCACTGACGGCATTTATACTCTGCTGAACCGGATCGAAGGCAGCAGCGACAACAGCGGCAATATCAGCGAAGGGCATGTCCCTGAGGTTACACCGGAGCAGGCTGCCAAAAATCCACTGTATCAGGCGGTTTCAGAAGCATCGAAAGCTTGGGAAAAATATTCGTCAGCCAGAAATGCTAATGCTTCGGATGTCAATATCCTGCTGGCAAAGGCTGTTCAGAAAACAAATGAGGCATTATTGCTGGAAAACAAAACTTTGGAAAATCATCCTGATAAACTTGTAAAAACAAGAGCTTTACAAGGCTTAAAAAGTTCTCAGGAAGCTCTCAGAAAACCTTTGGATGCCTTGAAGTCGACTCTTGAGTTTCAGCAGAAAATTGAAAAGAACATGGAACGGGCGCAAAAAGATTCACAAAATCAGAATGCGTATCAGTTAATTATCAAAGCTGCCACAAAAGCTCAGGAAGCGGTTGTCAATGCTGTCAGGGCTTATATGGAGCTTGCGGAGAATCATACATCTGAACTGCATAGCAGCGATTTTGATCGGAAAATTGAGGTCGGGATTATCGGAAAAATCGAGATCGCTACGGAAATGGCAAAAAATTTCGAGAAAAAAGTCGAAGTATTGGTGGAAAAAGCGATTTCATCAAAAGATCCGAATGTTTCCGGTGTTGCTTTGAAATCTGCGGAAGTATTTGTAGCAGCCGTTGCTTTGAAATCTGCTGAGGTATTCGTTGCAGCCGCAGAGGCGAATGCAAGGGTTACAGAGTTGGCAAACAAATCGCTTGACGCAGAGATCAGCGGAGATCAGAGCGAAGCCAAAAAGCTGAATCAGACTCTGGCACAGATTACGGAAACAGCCGGCATAATCAGCGATAAAGCTCTGGAAACAGAGGCGATTGTCGAAAAAGTGGAAAAAGCCGCGGCGCGCAATGATAGCGAAGCTCTCAAAGAAGCAACAGAAGAAGTCAATGCGATTCAGAAAGAAGTGGCTGCGGAGTTGAAAACACTGCCTGCGGTATCACCTCCGACACCTCCGCTATCTCAGACGACGAATCCGATAGGCGCGACAACGACACCTTCAGACACAGCAACAATGCCTTCGTCAGGGCCGAGTCTCAGCACCGGGGGTTCGTCATCGGGAGGAACAGATACACCTCTGATACAGCAGACACCGCCGCTTCAGGATGTAACAAAATCAATTGCTCCAAAACCTTACGGGCAGTAAGCGAAGTCAAGTGGAAAGTGTTAAGTGTTAAGAAATAACATAACACTTAACACATAACACCTAAAAAGAGAGGAAGTGATTATGAAACGCGATATGATAAAACTTATTTTTACCATGCTGGTATGGACAATCCTGCTGCCGTTATCCGCGTATGCAGGCAACATACGGCTGGGACACCTGAAAATAGAGCCGAGTATCGGATATGAGGTTGGATATAATGATAATATTTACACCTCGAACAGCAATAAGCAAAATGACAGCATCCATAAAATCAAACCTGAAATCAAGGTAAAGTATGAAAAAAATTCGGGAAACTATGTTAATGCCGGGATCAGATCGGACTTTGCGATGTACGCCAGGCATTCCGATAACAATTATCAGGCATATAACCCATACCTGTCTTTTGGCATCAAAACGCCCGCGGGATTTTATCTCAGAGCGAATGATGAATATTTGAATACCGAAGACCCTTACGGCTCCGAAAATCAGTACAATCTCGGTACCAGAACCCGGAGATGGAATAACTCCGGAAAAATTGCCATAGGATACGAATTTGCCCGAAGATACGGCATCGAAGGCGCTTATGAAAATTATCTTCAGCGGTTTTATGAAGATGAAGATCAGTGGCAGGACAGGAGTGATTTCCGTTACAGTGCATCCTTTTTCTACAATCTGAGTCCGAAAACCGCTGTGTTTGCTCAGTATCGCAACACTGTTGCCAGATATGACGGACAAAATGACGGTATCGGCGGATGGAACAGCGGAAATTCTCAGGATTACAAGCTCAACGATTATTTTGTCGGAGCCAGATTCAAACCCGGTGGGAAGCTCAGTGGTGAAATCAAAGTTGGTTACGGGCAGAAGAGTTTTAAAAATCAGTTTGATAAAGATGGTTATGCTTATACAGGCGGAAACACATGGATTGCCGAAAGCAGACTGGATTATCAGATTCAGGAAAAGACCATGTTAAGCCTAAATTTTCAAAGAGGATACAAAGGCTCATCTTTTGCAGACAGTGCCTCTTATCTGGATACTCTAGCGGGTTTGGAACTGAGGCAGCAGCTTCTTTCGGATCGACTGACCCTGAATATCGGCGCAGATTTCGAAACCAACGAATATTCTAATGAAGACCCGACACTTCCCGACAGAAAATTTGTTCTGTATTCATTCAGATCGGGAGTCGAATGGAAGATTAGACAATGGCTCAGAGCAGGCTTGGAATACCGATACCGTCAGAGAAATGCCGGAGATGCGTATTACGAAGCTTACGAATATGACAACAACATCGTTACGCTGAGTGTGAACGCGATGTTTTGATATAAAATCCAAAGTGCAAAATGATAACTTTACATTTGCACTTAACGTTGAACTTTTTAAAAAGGGTGGGGGTGTAGTATGAAAATTGTAAAATTTATTATTCTTGTATTGCTGATGATTCCGATTGCCGCATGTGCAACCGATAGCGAGTTCATAGAAAGCGAAGCAAAAATTCCGGATGGAAAATCCGGAGGTATCGGAGAAAAGGAACTTGCTCGGCTTTCCGAACTCCGCAAGACCCGTGCCGGCGAAGATCAGACTCTGACCCGGATGATCCGAGAGACGCCGAACTATTCGGTCAGTCAGTACCTGTCCCGATACCCGAATGCCAACACTGCCGGAGTAAAAGATTTCCGCGTCGGCGGGGATGACATACTGGACATCCGGGTCTATGAGGAAGCAGACCTGAGCAAAGAGGTACGGGTCGGATCGGACGGCTTTATTTCTTTTCCCATGATCGGCAGGATCCGGGTGCAGGGGCTGACCACTGCGGAGATCGAAAGACTGATCTCCGAAAGACTGGCACAGGGGCGTTTCATTCTCAATGCCCATGTTGCCGTCAATATCAAAGAATACAAAAGCAAGCAGTTCATGGTTCTGGGTGCGGTAAAATCTCCGGGAACATATCCGATCCGGGGTAGAGAGAGGCTGCTGGATGCCATTTCCGGTGCCGGTGGCATTGACTGGTCATTGGGCGGAAAGCAGGCAATGCTGATCCGAAATAACGGCACAGACTCGGACAAAATTGTGATCCGAATCGACTTGAGCGGTCTGCTAAAAGGCGCGGATCAGTATTCGAACCTTCCGATGGCAGATGATGACCTGCTCTATATTCCGAAAGCAGAAAATTTCTCCATCATCGGACAGGTCAGGAATCCCGGGGCCTATCCGTATCTGGACAAAGATATGACCGTTGTGGAAGCCATCAGCAGAGCCGGGGGGTTCACGCAGACAGCTGCTCCGAACCGAACCCGTATTCTGCGCATAGAAAACGGAAAAGAAAAAACCATCAAAGTCAATGTGAACGATATCACGGATTCCGGCAGGAAGGCTCAGGATATTCCCATTCTGCCCGGAGATGTGATTGTGGTTCCGGAAAGCATGTTCTAGCCATGGAAACTCAGGATATCGATATCAGACAATATCTCAGAATCATCTCCAAACGGAGATGGGCAGCATTTACCGTATTCATGCTGATTACCGTACTGGCAGCTGTTCATACCTTTACTGCAACGCCGGTCTATAAGACAACGGCGAGAATCGTGATTGAAAAAGAAAACCCGAATCTGGTTTCGATTCAAGAAGTTATGGCAGTAGATGCTACCGGAACGGATTATTATCAGACCCAGTACAATATCATCGAATCCCGTGCTGTAGCCAGAGAAGTAATCCGGCGTCTGAAGCTGGATACGGACCCGGAATTTAAGGCAGATAGCGGATCTGGCATTCTCTCGGACATACGGGCATGGACGCAAGAACGTTATGCCTTATGGAAAGAACAGATCGGTTCTCTGCTAAATACGGATAAGGAAAAGCGTGCTGCGAAACCCGAAGACCGATCTGAAGATGCGCCCATTGTGTCCGCATTTCTGCAAAGGGTGAAAGTCAGCCCCATCCGGAACAGCCGGCTTGTAGATGTCAGCATCGAGGCAAAAAACCCCGTGCTTGCCGCAAAAATGGCAAACGAACTGGTAAGGGTTTATATTGACCAGAATCTGGAAACCAAGCTTTCTGCTGCCAAAGAAGCGGTAAAGTGGCTTACGGAGCGGATCGAAGATGAGCGCAGAAAGGTGGAAACTGCGGAAAATGCCCTTTTGCAATATAAGCAGGAGCAGGGCATTATCACAGCATTTTCCAGCGATGCGGAAAAGATCACGGCAGAAAAGCTAGCGCATCTGAATACGCAGGTCGTGGATATTCAGGCAAAGCGGGTGGAAGCTGAAACCCGGTATCGTCAGGCGATGGCATTGGAAAAAACACCGGAAATGCTGGATTCTGTGCCGGAAGTTCTGAACAACGAGTTGGTTCGGGAGATCAAGAAAAAAGAAGTGGAGCTGCACAACAAAGTTTCAGAACTATCTGAAAAATATGGAGAAAATCATCCACAAATGATTGCTGTCCGTGCGGAAATTGCAGATTTGCAGCAGAGGAAGATCCGGGAAGCAAGGCGCATTGTCGGTTCTTTGAAAAGTGAATATCAGCTTGCGCTTGCCAAAGAAGAGTCTCTGAAAGCAGCATTGGAAGCGCAGAAAGCCGAGACTCTGACCATGAATCGGAAAGCGATTCAGTACGGTGTTTTACAACGACAGGCGGAAAGTTCCCGGCACATGTACGAACTGCTGGTCAAGCGGTTCAAGGAAACCTCGCTTGCAGAAGAAATGAAAACCGGAAACATCCGAGTAGTGGATAATGCCGAAGTGCCGAATCATCCGGTAAGACCCGATAAGCCCCGCAATATGCTACTGGCAGTGCTGGTTGGGCTGATTGTGGGCATCGGACTGGCGTTTGCTTTGGAATATCTGGATAACACCATCAAAATGCCGGATGAGATCAAACAGCATCTGGGGATACCGTATCTGGGACCCATTCCTGCGTTCGATACCACAGAACAGAAATTCGGGGCAATCCGGGAGCTGATCACGCTGCATTCTCCCAAATCCACGCCCAGCGAATCGTTCAGAGGCATCCGAACCGCAGTTCTGTTTTCATCCGCAGATTTAAAACCGCAGGTGATTCTGATAAGCAGCGCAAGACCCGGCGAAGGTAAAACCCTGTGTGCAGTCAATCTGGCAGTAGCTATGGCTCAGTCCGGCACAAGAACTCTGATCATAGACTGCGATATGCGAAGACCCAGAATCCATAAAATATTCCGAACCGGAGAAACCAAAGGACTCTCCGCTCTGCTGTCTGGAACCTGTGAGATCGGAGAAGCCATTGTCCCGACCGAGATCGAAAATGTGGATGTGCTGCCCAGCGGCGCAGTTCCGCCCAATCCGTCCGAGCTTTTGGGATCGAAACGCATGGAAAGCCTGATCCATGAACTCCGCAATACATACGGTCGGATTATCATCGACTCCCCACCGGTAACTGCGGTTACGGACTCGGTGGTGATGGCTCATTTGGCGGACGGAGTGATGCTGGTGATTCGGACTGCGGAAACCCCCAGACAGGTGGTCTATAATGCCATGATGAGCATCAAAGCCGCCAATTCACGAATTCTGGGAGCGGTTCTGAATGCAGTAAATATAGGACGGGACAGTTATTATTACTATCACAATTATTACTATTATTACGGAGATCATGACAAAGCCAAAAAGGCTGTAAAAAAAGCCGCCTGAATCTGAAGCAGTGCAAAATGCAAGCGATGATTTTATGACAACTGAAGATAAGGGCGCAGGGATACGCGCTGCCCGGTTCCCCCTACCCCCGATTGGCGTGTATCCCTTTTCTTCCACCCCTCCTGCTTCGGAGTATTCCTTCTGAAAAAATTTTTTCATCCCCCCTTTACACTCTCAAAATCCGATATTATAGTATGATTAAGTTTGATAACCACAATATCATGTGGTTGATAAGCAAAAGCCAAACCCGTCGTGAGGCGGGGACGGAAAGCCACGGGTCTTAAAGATATCAAGACAGCCGGGTTGCCTTTGATCGAGGTAGCTCGGCTTTTGTTTTAGCCGGGTACCCCCAAACAATGACACTCATCAAAGGTTACGAGGTGTGCTATGAATAGATCGGCTAAAATACTCGCATTGGCAATGGCAGCTTCTTTTCTATTTATCGGGAGCGCGGCAGCATCTTATACAACGATCAATTCCGGCGGAGATGGTGCCTTATCCACACTGACAGGATTTGGCGGCATTTTGGACAGATTATACGGATGGAATAATCTGGAGAGAATTGATGATGATTTTGATCAGATATTTGATTTCGGAGAAGGTTGGGCGACTGCCCAGGTGAAATATGCCGGCTATTCCCAGAATTTTGGCTATATAGCGGATCTGAATGATGACGAAATATTCGATGAAGCTGCAATATCGTTGTTCACCGTTCCGGGCGGGCTTGCCAACAACTTCGATAATTCCATTGCTTTGGGCCCGAATTATCAGGGATCATTTTCAACTTCTCATAAATTCATATTTACGAACGATCCCAACGGAGCTTCTCTGCCGTCAACATGGTACAGTAAAAATTCGATGAATCCGTCCGATGAAGATCACATGGTTACATATCGGATTATCGGCAACGGGTTCGGACACGATAACAACATGATCGGAAATCTCATATTGGCATGGGAGGATAAGCCTTACGATATCAGCGATAGGGATTTCAACGATCTGGTGGTTGAAATTACCCCGACTCCCGAACCCGCCACAATGATACTGCTGGGAATCGGTTTTTTGGGACTTGCTTCTTTGGGAAGAAAAAAACTTTCCAAATGAGTAAATGAATCATCATCCTGACATAGAGCAGGGT
>CAZMDM010000281.1:0-3462 GCA_964564775.1 uncultured Desulfonema sp.
CTCATACATGGTGCGAGAGAGGAGACTCGAACTCCTATTCCTTGCGGAGCCGGATCCTAAGTCCGGTGCGTCTGCCAATTCCGCCACTCTCGCATATTAAAAATAATTGTGAAAAATAATATTAAAATACAGTCATGTCAAGGAATTTTCCGAATTACCGGGTTTAGAAAAAAAATCATGAGAATCCGTGACATGGGTAAGCACAGGGGCTTCCCCCTACATTATATCGGAAAATATACGGATGGGTACTTACTTCTGTTATTGCTGCGTAATTTTCAGAATTTTTTCGATTTCCTGACGATTGCTTTCGATCTGTTCCAAACGCCGCTCATCATTTTTCTGATAAATGGCTTCTGCTTCTTTAAGCGCGCTGTATTCCATCTGCCACTGAGGACTCGAAGTCATCTGATCCCCGACTAAAGAAGCATAGCGCCCCAATACCCGGTTGCCATCATCAATGCTGTCAACGATCATAATCATGGACTGGGTTACTCTGGCAACTCCGGAACAAATCTGAGATACGTTATCCACCGCAATCTTCATGTGTTCCGCACCCTGAGCGAATTTATCCACCATATTGACATGAATATCCCCGCGCTCTTTGAAATCGTTAATGAGCTTTCGGTAACTTTTCAAAGCCGCCTGATATTTGACACCCATATCGATATTGGTTTTGTATTTCAATTCCATGCCCTGACTTTCTCTGACCGCCATTTCCAGATGATCTCTGAGCTTTTCCACTTCCGCGTAGCGTTCATGCAGCGGCGACATGGATTCATGAATCGGAATGATTTCTTTCAACTGTTCATCGAGTTCTTTGCTTTTTGCAATCTGGGCATGATAGCCTCTTCTGTCGCTGTGAATCTGATCCGTGAACTCGTCGCTGACTTCTGTCAGGTTTTTGACAATGCGATCCACCTCGACCACGGTATCTCTCAAACCTTCGTTCAGTCCTTTAAGGCTGTGAATATATTTGTCGATCATCACCCGAAATTCTGTAACCGCCACATCATCGGGATTGCGGGGAACTTCTTTCTGCCGGATGTCGTAATCTGTATAGGTTTCCATCTCCTGCTCTTTCAAACCGACAGAGACCATAAGTTTTCCGATAAGATTGTATTTTACCGGGCGCTGTTTCTGAACCGGAATTTTTTCTTCAATGATCTGTGTAGTTCTGGAGGCAATAACACTTTTGAGTCCGTCTTCGATGACCTTGATTTCATCAACAATATTCTGAAGATTGGACGCATCGAATGCGCTCGATTTGATTTCTCCGGCTCGATAGTAGGTGTTTGCCGGGGGTCTGTATGTTTTTATTTCCTCGATAACGCCTTTGCCGGAAATATGACTGCTGTATCGGCTTAACAGATCATCCAGTTTTTTATCCGCATCATTCTGATTGCTCAACGCTGCTTTCGTTTCTTCTGACATTCCAAAATCCTCCTCGATAATATCTGCTAATATACATCACAGACATTGTATCGTCAACATCTGAGTCTGAATGACAGACAGAGAACTTTACTTCCGTTCCGTCTTCGCCAGCTCCGAATATCGAATACAAAAGTGAAATAATCATCATATTATAATACAAAAATGTAATTTATTAAATATATGATTACAAAAATGTATGGGAATATAATAGAGTTTTGTCTATAACTAATTTATTTTTAAATATTTATTTATTTGGCATCAAATTTGCATAGTAAATATTAGATGAAATTTTTTGATTGAATGGTGAATCCAATGAACATATCCGACCACCCGTGTTTTAACGATAAAGTCCGTCATACCTTCGGAAGAGTCCATCTGCCGGTTGCGCCGAGATGCAATATTCAATGCAAATTCTGCAACCGCAAATATGACTGTGTGAATGAAAGCCGCCCCGGTGTAACCACCGGCGTTCTGTCGCCGGATCAGGCAATGATGTATCTGGAAACCGTGTTTGCCAAAAAGAAGAATATTTCGGTGGTCGGTATTGCGGGACCCGGGGATCCCTTTGCCAATCCCGAAGAAACCATGGAAACATTGAGACTGGTTCGGGAAAAATACCCGGATATGCTGCTGTGCATCGCAAGCAACGGCTTGAATATTGCGCCGTATATTGATGAGCTTGCAGAAATCCGGGTCAGCCATGTAACCATTACGGTCAACGCGATTGAACCGGAAATTGCCGAAAAAATTTATTCATGGGTGCGTTTCGGCAAGCGGGTGTTTCATCCCAAAGAAGGCGTGAAACTGCTGCTCGAAAAGCAGATCGAAGCAATCCGGCTGCTCAAAGAAAAAGGCATCACGGTTAAGGTCAACAGCATCATCATTCCGGGAATCAATGATGAGCATATCGGGGCTGTTGCACAGAAAATGGCTGAAATGAAAGTGGATATTCTCAACTGTATTCCCTATTATCCGAATGAGGGATCGGCGTTCGGGCATGATATTTCCGAACCGTCCAAAGCCGTGATTCAGCGTGTCAGAGAAGAAGCCGGAAGATATATTCCTCAGATGCACCATTGCACCCGATGTCGGGCGGATGCGGTCGGACTTTTGGGAGAAGGATTGCCGCCGGAACTGATGGACGCATTGAAAAACTGTGAGGCTATGCCCAAAAAGCAGCCTTTGAAAGTGATCAAGCCCAAAGATGCTTCACGTCCGTATATTGCAGTGGCGAGCATGGAAGGTGTTCTGGTCAATCAGCATTTGGGTGAAGCATATCAGTTGTTTGTGTATGGCAAAAATAACGGCAGTATATCGCTGATTGAAAAACGATATACGCCCGAACCCGGCGCAGGCTTGAAACGGTGGGAAGAATTGGCAGATGTGATCGGCGACTGCTCGACCCTGCTGGTCAGCGGCATCGGTCCCAATCCTAGACAGGTACTGACCCGAAAAGGCATCGAAGTCGTAGAAATCGAAGGGCTGATTGATGAAGCGGTTCAAGCGGTTTATGACGGTGCCAGTCTGAAACATCTGGCAAAGCGGAAAATGACCGCCTGCGGTTCGGGGTGCGCGGGAACCGGGGTGGGCTGCGGATAATTAATATGTCTATATTGACATATTAAGCTTGACCTGAAAAGGCGTTGAAGGTATAGAAATCAAAGGATTGATTTAAACTCTCGGAGGAAACCATGTTTAAAAAAATGTCTTTGACGATTATCGGATGTCTGATCGCAGTATTTGCGATGGGCAATGTCAACGCACAAACAGCTGAAATCACAGTGTCTACGGCAATCAGTCTGAAAGAAACATTTCAGGAAATGGGCAAGCTTTATGAATCGAAACATGCCGGAACAAAGGTGATATTCAATTTCGGCGCATCGGGAGATTTGGCAAAACAGATCGAAGGCGGCGCACCCGTTGATATTTTTGCATCTGCCGCACCGAAAGATATGAATCTGCTGGAAGAAAAAAGCCTGATTCTGTCCGGTTCACGCACGGATTTTGCCAAAAACTCGGTGGTTCTGATAC
>CAZMDM010000282.1:0-5250 GCA_964564775.1 uncultured Desulfonema sp.
GTATTCGGATAAGCCGAGACTGAACGGCGCAGATACCGATTGCTGCGATTCGGCTTTTTCCACGCGAGCAATATGCCGAATTCCATTGCGAAACATCACCCGATATTCATGATCCGAAAATTTCAGTTCGTCAGAAATCGCGCGAATATCGTTATCATTTGACGACTGCTCCAAGTCTATGCACAGGCATTTCAATTCGGGATATTCCCGGTTGATGACCTGCGCGAATCCCCAAAGCGGCGCTCCGAACGGATCGGATGTCGGCGGCTGAACGCCTCGCGTTATGATACATACGCGGGGAAGAACGATCTCGGTTCTGATAAGTTCCTGAATCCGAATCAGAACATCTTTGACATCCGATACGAGTTCAACGCGATGATGAAGCTGCCGCAACGGCGGAATCAATGTTTCATCTGTCGTCAATATCAGCCAGCTATCTGTGTTTTCCTGATATCCCAGCTTCAGAGGCTCAGGCAGCCAAACAATCTGATACAGCCAGTCATTTGGCTGCGTTTCCGAAACTTTCAGCAGAGTCCCACGAGAAATCTGTTTCGACGCCAGCCCTGATGCTTTGGCAAACACTTTTCCGTTATCGCCGAATATCAGCAAAGAAATCGTGTCATCCGAAGAATCTTTTTGAACCAGACATTTCACCGAAGCAGATGGTTTGGCATACAGGCTGAATCGTTTCACACCTACCGGAACACGCAGAGATTCTTCTGAAACCAACACGCCTGCCAATTGAAAACAACTGTCGGCAATCACCGGATGCAGCAGATAATTTCCCGATTCCGAAAGCAGTTGTTCAGGCAACACGATATTTCCGCAAACAGTATCATTATTCTTCTTAAAATTCTGAATACCTTGAAAATCAGAACCGTAATGAATCCCAGACGTTTCAAAGTTGCGATACAGTTCCGCGACAGAAAGTTCTTCGCCATCTTCGGGAATGCTTGGCAAAACTTCGGCGGCTTTTTCCCTGACAATCGAGCCACTGACATGAAGTGTCCATGTATCATCAGAAGATCGGCTGAATATTTTGAACGCGTACCGCTCGCCATCAGGTGTCAGAACCGTCTGCAAGGATGTATTTGCATCTTCCGGCAAGATCATTGCCTGATGAATCACCACATCTTCCAATGCAAGCTGCTCTGAATCGAAAACACTTTTTCCCGCAGCATACGCAATTTCCAAAAATGCAGCAGCCGGAACAACCGCTTTTCCGAAAATCCGATGATGATCCAAGAAAGCAGGCGAATCACAGCCGATTTCAGCCGCAAACTGAATATCAGTCAATGGCGATGCGATGCGATAGCCCAGAAGCGGATGAAGTTGAACAAATTCTTTTTGTTTTTTGATAATAGCCGTGTGCCGTTGAACCGGATATGTCTGGCGTTGAAAAGATACTTTTTTTCCACTTTGCACTTTGCACTTTGCACTTCGCACGGCTTCTACCACGACGTGGACGTTGGTTCCGCTGAATCCGAAAGAACTGATGCCCGCAATTCGGGAAAATTCCCCTCTTGAGAGGGGCTGGGGTGTGTCTGTGTCCCAAGGCATCAGGCTTGTCGGAATTTTCACCGACAGATTTTTCCAATCAATATGCGGATTCGGCGTTTTGAAATGCAGGTGCGGCGGAATCTGCCGATGATGAAGCAGCAAAGCGACCTTGATAATGCCCGCAATTCCCGCAGTGGCTTCGAGATGTCCGATATTGGTTTTAACAGAACCGACAATCAATGGCTGTTTTCGGGAATCTGTGCAGAACACATTAGCCAATGCGCCCATTTCAATCGGATCGCCCAACGGCGTGCCGGTTCCATGCGCCTCGATGTATCCGACCTGATCCGGCGTGAGATTGCTGTTGGCAAGTGCCTGACGAATCACTGCTTCCTGAGAGGGTCCGCTCGGTACAGTCAGCCCGCCGCTTGCGCCGTCCTGATTCATAGCGGAACCGCGAATCACCGCCCATACGCTGTCGTTATCGGCAATCACATCGGACAATCGTTTGAGGATGATAACACCGCAGCCTTCGCCGCGGACATAGCCATCCGCCGAGGCATCAAAGGTTTTGCATCGCCCTTCGGGAGACAGCATGTTTGCTTTCGAAAAATTGACAAACATTTCCGGTGCGAGCAGCGCATTGACGCCGCCGACAATTGCCATCCGGCATTCTTTATTGCGAAGGCTCTGACATGCCAGATGCAGTGCGGTCAATGACGAAGAACAAGCCGTATCAACGGAAAGGCAGGGTCCGTTCAATCCCAGAAGATACGATAATCGCCCTGCTGCCACGCACAATGCCCAGCCCGTTGCAAAATAAGCGTCAATATCATCAATATTTTCGTGTTTCACCCGCATCATCGGATAATCGCAGTCTCCGATGCCGATAAACACGCCGGTATTTGTGCCGAACAATGTTTCGGGCGACAATCCCGCATCTGCCAAAGCTTCATAAGTAACTTCCAAAAGCAGACGCTGTTTGGGATCAAGATTTGCAGCTTCTTTGGGCGTCATTTTGAAAAACTTGGGGTCAAACGCATCCAAATCTTTGAGAAATCCGCCATAACGGTAATATGATCGAATTTCTCCGCGCGCTTTCGGAACTTCGCTGATCGCGTCGGTGCCGGTTTTCAGCAGATTCCAGAACAATTCGGGAGTATCCGCGCCGCCCGGAAACCGACAGCCCATGCCGATAATGGCAATCGGCTCACTTTGTGCATTGACGCGGCTTTTCAGTTCTCTGATTTCGAGCAGGGCATTTTTCATCAATGCCTGATAATCCGGCGCGGTCATTCGGTATTTCCTCCTCTGATAGCAGCCAATTCTTTGGCAAGCAGCATGGCAATTTCATCCTGAGACATTTCTTCCAAATCATCCGATTTTGCAGTATCAGAAGTGGGCGGCGCCAGTTTCAGCATATCTGCAAGATACGCGACCAATGCCTCTGTGGTCGGATAATCGAAAATCAGCGTGGCACGAAGCGGACGTTCCAATGAGGATTCAAGGCGGTTTTTAAGCTCCACTGCCATCAGCGAATCAATGCCCGCGTCAAATAATCGCTGACGAGGCTCAATCGCATCTCCCGAAGCAATGCCCATGACTTTTGCAATCTGAGCGCGGATATGAGATTCAAGCCGGGCGTATCGCTGTTCCGAAGGCAATGCCATGAGTTGCGTGATAAATGAAGATTGCTTTTCCGAAGGTTTATCTTTGGCAAATCGGCTGAAAAACCTCGATGCTTTCTGCCATTTTCCGAAAAATCGGGACCAGTCAATCCGAGCCGCGCAGACCTGTGTTGCATCTTCTGTCAGCAATTGATCGAGAATATCGAGTGCAGTATCCGGTTCAAGCGATTTCACTGCCCACCTGCTCTGATGCCGATGATCTGCACGGGCAGCCATGCCGAAATCTGCCCAGGGTCCCCAATTGATACTCAGTCCGTGAAGCCCCAAAGCCCGGCGATGATGTGCCAGTCCGTCCAAAAACGCATTGGCTGCCGAATAGTTTGCCTGTCCCTGAGAACCGATCACAGACGCAAGAGACGAAAAACACACAAACATATCCATCAGCATATCCTGAGTCAGCGTGTGCAGATGCCACGCGCCCTGAGCTTTCGGATCCATAACCCTTTGAAACTGCTCCGGGGTTTGCCGAATCAGAAGCCCGTCTTCCAAAACTCCGGCAAGATGAAATATGCTTCTCAATGGCTGACCGGATTTTCTGATCTTCTCAATTACCCGCGCCATATCGCTGAGGTTTGCCGCGTCTGCCATTTCGATGCTGATATTGACTCCCATATTTTCCAAATTATTCAGAGTTTTCTGAGCAGATTCCGATGGCTGATGCCTTCCGATCAGCATCAGATGCCGCGCGCCTTTTTTACTCAGCCACTCGGCGAGCCGAAGCCCTAAAGCTCCGAGTCCGCCGGTAATCAGATAGATTCCGTCCGAGCGAATCAGAGGGTTATCCGAGTGAGAAATCACGATTTTGCCGATATGCTTTGCCTGAGCCATATACCGAAATGCGTCTTTTATCTGACGGATATGAAATACCTTGTTCGGCAAAGGCGAACATTGATCCAACTTCTGCATCATCGCAGAAATAATTTCAGGTTGATTCTGAGCAATTTCATTCAGATCAAACGGAAAATAAGATACATCGGGTCGCTGATGCTGCATTTCGGAAGAACTTACAATGCCGATTTTCCCGATTTCGACAAATCGCCCGCCGTTCTTCAGAGCCTCAAGACTTTTCGGGATAAATTCACCGCTTAAGCTGTTCAATACGATATCCACACCCTGTCCATCGGTAGTTTTGCGGATTTCCGAGACAAAATCGGTGTTTCGGGAATTCATGATATGCCGAATGCCCAAAGATTTCAGGAACTCCCATTTAGCCGGGGATGCTGTGGCAAAAATTTCCGCACCGACCTGCTGCGCCAGTTTGACAGCCGCCATGCCCACACCGCCTGCTGCCGCATGAATCAGTACCCGATCTCCGGGCTGAATCTTTGCCTGATGATGCAGTGCATAATACGCGGTCAGATATGCACCGGGAAGCGCTGCCGCTTGTTCAAAGCTCAGATTCACAGGCTTGAGCGTTACAAAATCAGCGCGAACCGTTACAAAGCCTGCCAGACTGCCGATTGCATGAGCTGCTATGACTTCATCGCCGATGTTCAGATGCTTCACATTCTCGCCGATTGCAGCAATTTCACCCGCGCATTCGAAGCCGAACGGAATATTTTCAGCAATGCCTTTGAGCATTCCAAGCGCATTCAATACATCCCTGAAATTCAAGCCGGTGGCTTTTACCCGGATTTCCACTTCATCGGGTTTCGGGGATTTTCGCTGCAACGGCTCAAAATGCAGATTGTCGAGTACACCGTGTTCGGAAATGCCGAGTTTGTAGCTGCCGCTTGCAAAATCAATGTTCTCTGAGGATTTGGGTGAATATCGAACCAATCTTGCGCCGTAAAGAATAGCTTTCCGAAATGCAAGACGATTTTCAGCATCCGGGGATAGTAATTCAGCAGCCAATATTTCGATATCAGAATCAATATCAATGCAGGTACATTGAAACTCAGGATGTTCCGACGCGATGACAAGCCCCATTCCCCAAACCGGACATTGATTGACATTCGGGGGAGTTGTTTCAGAACCGACTGCCTGAGAGCCTTTGGTAATTACCCACAGACGCGGCGTTTCAGCCCATTGCACCGATGCCATTTTCTGAACTGTATGCAGC
>CAZMDM010000283.1:0-11422 GCA_964564775.1 uncultured Desulfonema sp.
AATCGGCTCTTATCTGGTGGGGAAAGTATCTTCGGTCAGCGATATGCTGGAAGTCCTTCTGCTTGCCAAAGAAACCGGCTTATGGCGTATTCGAAATGACAAAGCCGAAAGTCTTCTCAATATCGTGCCGATGTTCGAAACGGTCGAAGATATGGGGAAAGCTGCTCAGATCATGGAAAGCCTATTCATCAATCCGGTATATGCGCTGCATCTGAAAGCGCATCAGGACTTTCAGGAAATCATGCTCAATTATTCCGAATCTGCCAAAGACGGCGGGTATTGCACAGCGCATTGGTCTGTGCATAAAATGCAGGAGCAGATGGCAAAAATATGCAGCGATCACCATATCCGATTCCGCCTGTTTCACGATTCCGAAAGCCCTGTCAGCCGAGGAGGCAGCAGAGCAAGTCAGGCGATTGCCGCGATTCCCCGAAGTGCCTGCAATGGCAGACTGCGCTTTATCGAGCCGGGAGAAGCTGTATCGTTTCGTTACGGACAATCCGCAATTGCAAAACGCCATATCGAACATCTGATCCATGCGGTGTTGAGTACCATGCCGGATTCTCCCGCTCCCTCCGAGGAGGGGAATCGGATTATGGAAAAAATTTCGAATCATGCTATGCAGAGCTATCGGAAACTGAGCAATCTGCCCGCATTTTCAGAATGGTCTGGGAAAATATTTCGGAATTTGGGACAAGTTCCGACCAGATTCATATTTATGCAGACCCGATATCATCTGACAGGATGGTACGGAATCGGGCAAGGCATTGAATCGCTGATTGCCGAAAACGCGGAAAATGCATCTGTTTTGAGGAAACTGTATACCTCATGGCATTTTTTCAAAGAACTGATTGACAACGCTCAGCGAAATCTGCTTCAATGCAGGCTTGCCATTGCAAAATGCTATTCGGACGGCACGGATAAGCGTGTTCATCAGCAAATTGTCGGAGAATATGAAAGGGCGGTAAAAGCAATTTCAGAAGTTACGGGACAGAAAAATCTGCTGGAAAAAGAGCCTCTGCTCCGAACTTCGGTCTGCTTCCGTTCTCCGTGGATCGATGCGCTGAATCTGCTTCAGATCGAGCTGCTCAATCGCCGGAGCAAAGCTTCCGAAGATGAGGAAACCGGACCTGTTCATTACGCCATCACATTGACCATGAACGGAATTTCTGCCGCAATGCAGAGTTTGAGTTAAATTTTGAAATTCAGAATCATCAGGAAAAATTATTATGTCAGATAAAAAATCAGGTCTTGCCGAAAAAATCGAAAACCGTTTTGCGGATATCGGCGGATTTACATGGGATCAGGCAGAAGCATGGGCAGGATTCTGCAATTCGGTCGGCATGGATCCTATGCCGTTTTTAAAAGTTATTCTGGACAAACTCTGCACGATAAAAGTGGTGTCATCCCAGAAAGATTTCGAAACCGACCGATGCGCTTCTCCCGAACTGCGAGTGATGTTCAGGGGCGGTCGTACAAAGTTCAGACTGGCAGAACCATCTGAAAAATCAGGAATTTTTTCATTCATCAGCTTTGGGATATAAATGAAGTCCTCATGGAGTTTTTAAAAATCCCCAAAAATATATGATCGGGTACTTATCACCTCCTCATCCGGATTTCAGATTCCGCAACACCCTCTTAATGTTTGAATGCACTGACGCACTTTCTCAATTCCCACAACCCATACCTGTATTCCCGTGCCGCTGAACGGCAATGTGATGAAGGCTCGGATTCCGATTCGGGTATGCGTGGTTCATTTTCAGGTTTCATATGAAAACTGTCCAAACCATTGATATGAGAGAGAAGGGGTGGAAGGATTAGTTATGAAATCAATGCCGGATCAGTATCTCGATGCTGTATCTATCGGAAATTCATTTTCGGAACATTCAGACTTCATATAACCTGTTATTTCTTGAAAAACAACTAAAAACAGAATATACTTTTTTCGCTTTTTTGTCAGATTCGCAAAGAACTGAAAAGGACGGAACGGGCGAAACAGAAATTTCGGATAAGGACAACTACCATGTCTGACGTAACTGGAAAAGTGGTGATCGAAGCCATTCCAAAAGATGAAGAAAATCGGAAAAAACTTACGGCTTTTTTAATGCGCTATTCCAAAGGGGCTACGAAAGAAAGCATCTCGATACTGCTTTCCCGATTGCCTGTAATCCTGATAAAACAGATCACTTCTGAAAAAGGGCAGGCAATTGCAGCAAAACTTCAGCAGATCGGCACCACCGCGCGGTTTATCGCATTTTCACAGCCCCGTGCCGAAATCAAAGCTTCTGTTTCTTCTGTCAGAACGACAGCACCGGCTATCCGAAAACCGGCGTCTTCATTCAGTTTTATAAAACCGGCTTTGATTGCCGCACTGTTGATTTCTGCGGGAATCGGGTTTTACAGATTTTACAGTGATACGATTTTCACACATAAAATCTATACGACTGTCGCTCCGAATGAACAATGGATCGTGAAATTGTATAAAGAGCATGACTTCGATGCTGTCGGAAATCAGGTTTCTTATCTGTATGACAAAGAAAATTCTGCTAAAATCTATGATCTGTATCTGCTGTATCGGGCATTGGGAAAAGCCGGAAATCCGCAGCAATCCGGGAAGATGGAAAAAGTCCTGAATGATTGGTGCGCCAAAAAACCGGAATCGCATATTCCCTATCTTGTGAGAGGATGCTTTTATATATTTCAAAAGCAGTTCGAGGCTGCCCGGAAAAATTTGGAAAAAGCCGGAGAGCTGAATCCGGAAGACCCGAATCCGCCATGCTTTCTGATTGCTTTGGCAAGAGAAGCGAATCTTCCAAGAGAAGCAATGGAAGGATATTTCGAGCAAGCAATATCCGCGTATCCGAACCACATCGGCGCGTATTTTGAGAAATTCGAATATCTGAAGCCCAGTCAGCACGGAGACCCGGCAGAACTATTCGGATTTGCAAGAAAAGCGATGGCAATGTCGGTCGATGAGCCATTTTTGGCAATTCTGATGGTGTACGCGTATGAAGAAGATCAGAAAAACAGTACTGGCAAAAATATTTTGGGAAAACGGGATATTTGGCCGTCAATCCGAAAAATATATGAGGAATTGCTGAAAAAATATCCGGAAAATATGCGAATCAATTCCTGTTATGCGTATCACGCCTCAATGGCACAAGTATATGATATTTCAGCAGATCAATTCGATCTGATCGGCGACAGATGGATTGCGGATGCGTGCTGGGAATCGGCAGACAGCTATAATCAGACACGTTCATACACCTATATGAAACGCGGAGAAATGCTGCTGCTTGATCCCGAACAGAATGAGATCGCTACAAAATATTTTCTCAAATCCGTCAAATATCTTTCTTCGGCAGACGGATATTACGGACTGGCTACAGCATACTGGCAGGCAGGAAGTTTCAGGCGGGACAAGGCTTTATTGAAAAAAGCAGAAGCAGCGATGTTAAAAGCGTTGGAAATCGATCCGAACCATGAAACTGCGAAAGAACAGATCAGAGATATCAGGCGAGCCATCGGAGGAATATCCGGGTAAAAAGCGTTATAGAACAGACCTCTTTCCGAAGTCCGTTTTTATGCCCCGAGATAAATTTCAGGGCTGAAAGCTGATGCCTGCTTAAATAGGCTTCTGCTTCTAGTCGGACAATTTATCCCTCGGCTGAAAAATATTGCATTTTCCCAGACATGGTGTTAAAGCTATCTATATGAATACAGATGAAAAACTTCCGATAATCCGGGTGCATATCTGGCTGGAAACAGAAAAAGGGCTGTTTTTCGGACATGGCCGCGCCCAGCTGTTGAGCAAGATTGAAGAATACGGTTCTTTGAAAAAAGCAGCTGAAAAACTGGGCATGTCCTATCGGGCGGCATGGGGAAAGATCCGAAAAAGTGAAGAAGTACTTGGAATCAAACTTGTTATCAAAACAGGAAGCAATAAAGAAGGCTATCAACTGACACCCGAAGGGAAAATACTCAAAGACAAATATATCAAATGGTTCGATGAAGTTGAACAATACGCGGCTCTGAAAGCGGAAGAGATATTTACATGGAAGATAAGAAGTTATAATCAAAAAAAATGAATATATGCTGATCGCGCCCAGCAAAGCAGCCGCATCCGAATTATAATATCTGCTAAAACGAGGATATAGCCGGACAGACATACAGGATTTTCCCGTCTGTGCTGAAAACAATAGCTCCGTTCATATCGGTCCGAAAAATCGGAATTTGTCTTGACTGATATTCTTTTAATTTTTTCGAATTGGGAAGATGAAAGCGATTTTTCCATCCCACCGAAATAACGAGGTATTCAGGATTGACGCTTTCCAGAAATATTTTGCTGCCCGATGTTCTGCTGCCGTGATGCGGTGCAAGTAAAACCGTGCTTTTTAAATCTGTCCCGGATGTTTCGACAAGTTCTCTTTCCCCTTCTTTTTTAATATCTCCCGGAAACAGAAACGAAATTTTTCCGAATTCGAGCTTCAGTACCAATGAGTTATTGTTCTCATCCCCGAATCCCTGAAAATCTTTTTGCGGATATAAAATTTTCACCGCTACGCCGTTGATGTCATGCAGCCCGAAAATATCTGCAAATTTCGGAACAGAAATATTGCGATTTCGGATAGTTTCCATAAACTTCCGATAATTTTCGCTATCTGCTTCCTGTCCGTTCATCCACAGTCGTTTCACATCGAAGTTTTCGGCAATATAATGCAGCCCTCCGGCATGATCCTGATGCGGATGAGACATCACCATCGTATCAATCGTAACGATCTTTTTCTGCCATAAAAATGGGGCAACTACTGCCGAGCCTATATCGAACGCCGAACCTTCCAAACCGCCGCCGTCAATCAGCATACAATGTCCTTCGGGCATTTCGATCAATGCGGAATTTCCCTGTCCCACATCAATAAATGTTACCCGAAGGTTCGGATTCCAATATCGCTCATAACACCAATATCCGACATCGCCGATAGCAGCAATCAGCACAAGCGCCGCCGTGATTTTGGCAGCTTTCTTTTTCCAGTTTAGCAGCGCGGCAAACATCAGATAATACAAAATAATTTCAAGATATGACGGCGTTACGGTTCTGACGGACGCGAGCGGAATATCGGCAAGAATATCAAGCAATATCAGATTGAATTTCAATATCCGGTTGCTGAGGATCACAATCCATGAAGCGATGCTTTCACTGAGCGGATATAAAAATACAGAGGATAATCCCAACGGTACAATCACATAGCCGAATACCGGAATAAAAAACAGATTCGCCAGAAGTCCGATGATCGAACATTGATTGAAATACAGCGATACAATCGGCAGTGTTCCCAAAATGGCAAACGTGGAAGATGTCAGGATTCTAAGGCGCGGTGTTTTCGGCATTTCCGACATGGGATAGACAATCCAAAAAATAGCAGCAAAAGACAATTGAAATGAAACGGAAAACAGCGATGGCGGATCAATGCTCAGAATTATCAGCGCGGCAAACGCCAGCGTATTGACCGAATCCTGCTCTTTTTCAAAGAATGTTGCTGCTAAAAATACGATCACCATCCAGAAAGAGCGCAGCGCGGGAGGCGCCATTCCTGAAATCAGCACATAAGCTGCTGTCGGAAACAGTGATAATAAAAATGCTCCTTTCTTAGTCCATGCCCGGAACAGAAAAAATTTAAACCGAGACAGAAACCACCTGAACAATCTGAATGATAGCATGGCGATAATGCCGATATTCAGCCCTGACACTGCAATCAGATGAGCAGTTCCGGTGCGCCGAAAATCATCATACACGGATTCGGAAATACTGCTCTGATCTCCGATAATCAAGGCTCTGAGCAATTCTGTTTCATCTTTGCCTTCTCCGTGTCGGCGCATAAACTCCGAAATTTTCAGGCGGATTTTTTCAATACGCCATCTGATGCCCGTGTCCGCATTCTTTTCGACTATCACGATCTGTTTGGCATAAGCGGTTGCCCATATTTTCTGAAACGCCAGATATCGCTCATAATCAAAGCCGCCGGGATTGTGAAAATTACGGGGTGTTCTAATTTTTGCCTGAACGGAAATTCTGTCTCCGCAATGGATTTCGGTTTCATTCGGAGCCGAAGTAAGCCGGAGTTTTCCGGTAACCGGAACTCCCATCAGCATTTCGGTATTCAGAACAAAGCGAAGGCGATTATTTTTATTTACAGGTTCTTCTGCAACAATACCGGTAATTTCCTGATACTGATCCTCGCAGAATCGGCTAATGTGATTGTCAGGAAGCCGAGGGCATACCCAATGCTGAATTGCGATATATCCAAGCGCGGCAAGCAATATGAGCGGAGAAATCGCAGCACGCGAATGATATCGAATGTCTCGGATAATCATCATCGCGCTGGCTGCCGCGATGATTGCTGCAATAAACAGATAGCCCGGCACTGCCGCGCCGAGAATGATGCCTGTCATAAAGGCAATCAGCAGAGGGATCAGAGGACGAAAGTAAATCACAGATATATGCGCCGATCTATTGCTGCGAATTTATTTAGATATGATATAATATTCAATAAATTCAAAATTTAAAATTTATTCCACAGCACGAATCACTTCAGACTGATAATATCCCTGATCTGAGTCAGCGAAGCGATACGGAAATCACAATCGAGATCGGGAAATATCGGACTGCCGTTATCCAGAAACACGGTCATAGCGCCTGCCTGTTTTCCGGCTTCGATGTCGAAAATATAATCCCCGACAACCATCACCTGTTCAGGCATAACCTTCATACGCTCGGCTGCGACAAAAATTCCCTGCGGATGGGGCTTGGGAAGAATCTTTTCATCTCTGGAAATAATAACCTGAAAATCCGAAATCCGAATCTGCCTGAAATTCCGAAGCGCCCGTTCAATCGAAGCCCGTGTGTTCCGGCTGATAATGCCCATTGATATCTGTTTTGTGCGAAGATAGAAAAGAAGCTCTTCCGCACCGTTGTTCGGTATGGCATGTTCTGCTGCCTCAAGCTCGAACTCATCCAGTCTTGCCATTGCGCGAGCGGATTGTTTTTCAGGCAGAGCCGCAATAAATTCCAAAATCGGCTTTCCCGCAGGGCATCCGATTTTCTGCCGGATTTCGGAGAGATTCAATGCTCCGGGATGAGTCAGCGTTCCGTCAAAATCAAACAAAACCGCAAGAATGGAATTTTCCATGTTCATAAACTACTCATAATATCTTCACGCTGTCAGTTCTGATTCAAAGTAAAAAACGACTCTTCGAACTCCGGCTTGTTTTTATACCGATCCATGAGAAACCCCGGCAGTTTTGCGATATTTTCGAAGATCGAAGGCGCAAGCTCGATACCTGCCTGATGAAATGCTGCCACAATATCTTTGGGGCTGGGCGGACAGCCTTTGACAGCAATCATCTCATTGATATTCGGATGATTTTTGTTTGCCTGATACATGCACTTGCCCAGAAGAATCGTCTTTTTCTTACCGGGCGTGGGGGTCATCATCTTGCCGGTCAGCACTTCCACATCCTCCCAGGGCGTTTTTTTCCACGCATAGCTGATCGCAGTCAGAATCACACCGTTGATGCCGGAACAATAGGTACATAAGCTTGAATCATACTTCCGATACGAAAGCCCTGTGATACCGAGCTTTTCCATGGGCAATGGCAGCGTATTGTCCTGATTGTACGGAAAAGTGTATTCATGTTTCAAAGCTATATCTGCCAAGGATTCTCCGACAATTTCAATATCCGATAACTCACCGGAGCGATTGCGGAATTTAGCCGCATGAGCCAGATGGGGAACTTCGGACACATCATATCCCAATGCTTTTGCTCCGACCAAATCCGCAGACAGCACATCATTTGAGGCAATCAGAATATTTCTTCTGCGAATGCGTCCGTCAAAGCTGGGACCCCGCTCATTGGTGTAAATGCCGTCTATCAGCGTGAATATCGGCGGCATTTTATCTGCAAGCTTGGAAATCATAAAATTCAGGTCTTTGTCAGGATCGGCACTGTGGCATTTTTTCCGTGAAGGAATATCAATCGTGCCTTTGAGATTCTTGATTCCCAGACTCACTACGGTCTGGGCATGGGTTTTCAACACCGGAAGATCAATCACAAAATCGCTGTGCAGAATATCCGTGTTGAACGCAAGTTCTACGCCATCGCCCAGATCGGCTTTTTCGAATTTGCCTTCGAAAATATTGAGCGGTTTCACGCCGTATCGTTTTTTTAAGGCATTGTAGCCCAATGATTCAAACGCATGGGCAGGGGTTTCAACATCTTTGGGATTGAACATCACGATGCCTTCGCCAATGGTGATATCGCTGATGCCGCGTTCTTTGAGCAGAATCACCATATCTTCCACCACGCGGGAGGTCGTAATCACACCCCACTTGGGAAAATTGGTTTCTTTTGTCCAGAACACGATATTGGGTTTGATAAATACTTTGGCATTCGAAGGCAAATGTTTCAAGCCATCGGAAAGCTCAACGGCTTTTCGCACGGATTCCGAAGGAGTTTCATAATTTACAATTGCAACAGTATTCACGGGTTATTCCTCCTGATTCCCGGTCGGGTAAGGGCAAAGTCATATTTTACCGGATCATCCGGCGCAAATTTTCGAAACTCGGCAGTAATTTCAAGCGCAGTACGCATATCTGCCTGATTTCTTTGAGTCAATCCCATCTCGCGGCTGACCCGGTGAAGATGCACATCCAGCGGCACGATCAGTTTCGATGCGGATATGCCTTCCCAGCCGCCCGGATCAACCTCATCCTGTCTCACCATCCAGCGCAGAAACAGATTCATCCGTTTGCACGCGCTGCCGCGATCCGGCAGAGGCACCAGATGTCCGGGATTTCCGAATTCAGCCAATTTAGCGCAGAAAAATTTCATCCCGGAAAGTATGGTTTCATCTTCGGCATTCAAGCCGTTGATAAAGCAATGATTCAGAGAATCGTATTCATTGATGATATTTTTGATACCGATCAGCAGCGCAGACAGATTTCTGTCATCGGCAAAACGATGCCTGAAGCCTTTGAATTGATTTTCCAAAGCAGATAATGAATTTTGTTTCAGAAAACGATAGGGCGATTTTCCCATCCTATCCAACACCGAAGATACGCTTTTGAGAATCTGAGTTACTCTGCCATACGCAAGCGCGGATGCTATCAGAGCTGCAATCTCGCGATCTTTCACATCAGGATAGGCATAGAGAAATTCGAGCGGATCGGGATGAACATAGTCGCGTTTTGTATAAATGTCGTAAATCTTATTCAGTCTGTGATAAAGAGATATCATCGGCATATTCGGGGTAAAGTTTTTTGATACAATCCGGACAGATACTGTGGCTGAATTCGGCTTCGGAATGTTCCCGGATATAAACCTCCACCTGTTCCCAAAAACCTGTGTCATTTCGGATTTTTTTGCAACTGCAACAGATCGGAATAAAGCCGCTGAGCAATTTCACTTTGGACAAGGCTTCTTCGAGTTTTTTCTGCTGCCATCTGAGGGTCAGATGCGTTATGACTCTTGCCAACACTTCCTCATACTGAAACGGTTTGGTAATATAATCCACGCCGCCGACCTCGAAGCCTTTGACTTTGTCGTCAATTTCGGAAAGCGCGGTAATAAAAATTACCGGAATATCTTTGGTGCTATCATTTTCTTTCAGTTTGCGACAGGTTTCGAATCCGTTTATGCCCGGGGGCATCATAATGTCCAGCAGAATCAGATCAGGTTTGCCGGATTCCGCTCGTTCGTAAGCTTCCTGACCGTCCTCAGCCACCAGAATTTTAAAGTTCACGCGTGTCAGATAATTGGAAAGAAGCTGCAAATTCATTATATTGTCATCTGCAATCAGCAGAACTGAGCCGCTCAAATATTCAGGAATCATTCAATATTCTCCGTATATTGTCTGATGAGGCGTTTTACTTTTTTAAGCTGAAGATTTTGTACAAGAGTATATATCATTTCCCAGAAAGATGCAAATTCCGTATCAGAATCCCGATGCAGCAGCGTCTGCTGACGGATAACTGCCACATCTCCGCTATCCAGCAGAGATAAAAATCGCTTCAATACTTCTGATGCGGGAACCCGGATATCAGGAGTATCTGTTCGGACGATTTCGGATTCAGTACGGACATATTGTTCGGAAACAATGGGAAAGCGCATCCGAAAACCGAAAATACTGCCTCTGCCTTCAATACTGCTGACATACAGTTCTCCGTGCATTTTGCGGATAAGATTCTGGGTGATGGCAAGCCCCAATCCGGTACCCTGACGGGGACTGCCGATCTGATGAAACGGCTCAAAAATCCGCTCGATCTGATCTGACGGAATACCGATTCCCGTATCCTCGATTTCGAAGCAGCACACAAAACTATGGTCAGTATCCGGGGGTAAAGCAATCACCCGGAACATCACCTTTCCGCTCTCCGTATATATGACGGCATTGCTGAGAAGATTGAGCAGAACCTGTCTCAAGCGTTTCTCATCTCCCATAATCAAACACGGCAGTTCCGAACAAGGCTCATACACAAACTCGAGACTTTTCTGAGATGCCTGAATTTCTGCCATATTTGCGGTGATTTTCAGAAATTCCGGAAAATTGATTTCCGAAACTTCGATATCCAGCTTTCCTGCTTCGATTTTCGAAAAGTCCAGAATGTCGTTAATCATCGTCAGTAAATGTTCTCCACAGCGGCGAATCATGCTGATCTGCTCGATCTGCTTGAAACTGAATCCTTTACGATTCCATCCGAGCAGTTGGGCATAGCCCAGAATACCGTTCAGAGGCGTCCGCAGTTCATGACTGATATGAGAAATAAACCGGCTTTTGGCAGAGCTTGCGGATTCGGCAGCTTCTTTTGCCGCAAGTATTGCCTGCTCCATCTGCTTCCGCCGGGTAATGTCTTCCACGATTCCGACTCCCCCGCGAATATTGTTATTGCTATCATACAACGGCGCAGTGTGCATCGAAACCCATATTTCAGCAGAACCAGTAGTCGCATGATAAAAGCCTTCATAAAATCCGTCAATACCTTCCAATACTTTTTTCAACGCGGGAACCACGCTTTGGTCCCTGAGCGTGTTCAGATTCAACCCTCGAAGCTTTTCCCGAGAAGAGTGAAGAATCGTTTCAAATCGCTGATTGCAATGTGTGAGAACAAGATCGGTATCATAATGGAATATTCCTATCGGAGAACGCTCGAATAAGAGACGGTATCTTTCTTCGCTCTCACGGAGTTTTTCTTCCATCCGCTTTCGCTCCGTAATATCGGTGGCAACATGAATAATACGGACAATATGCCCTTCCTCGTCTGTGATCGGCGTACAAAAGACCATAAATATCTTATTGCCGACCGCCTCCATCTCCATTTCGACAGGGGTGAGATCTCCCGATTCCAACAGTGTTCTCATAGGACAG
>CAZMDM010000284.1:0-5221 GCA_964564775.1 uncultured Desulfonema sp.
GAGAAAAGGCTGTTCCCAAAGCCTTGAGAAATCTGACGGTGTTTATGGTCAGAAAGGATGATCACGGAGACGCGTATGATTTTGATCCGTGGGAAAAACACGGGAGAAAAGACCCTCTGGCTCAGAGTCTGGGCTTGACGCCCAAGGATGGGGTACTGGTGATGTTCAGGAAAATCGTTCCCTAAGCCTTGCTTTGGCTTGTTGAACAAATTCAACTGCTTCCTGATTTGAACCGGTAGATATCCCGGTAATATCCACATCGCCGAAGCGGATGATGCCGGGATTTGTAATCACGATAAACGGCTTTTTTCCGGGATGCAGAAAATCAGATAAAACCTGTTTTACTTCGGCAAATGACTGCCAAGGGTTCAGAGGATTTCCCGGAATATGTTCATAACAGAAACAGCATTCTGCGGAGTTGAAATGAATCGCTGACAATCGTCTCACCATCTCCCATATATACAGAGTTCCGCCTTTTCGCGGATTGAAATCGGTCCATAGCGGAACTCCATGCCGATCCACCACAATATCACATACAAAAAAGCCTTTTGCCTGATGCCGGATCAGCCATGGTCCGAGAATGTTTTTTAACTGGTACATAATCATATCCCGTGTTTCAGAAGAAATCGTCATCGCGGGGCAGCACACGCCATCATAAGAACAGTTTCTTGAAATCAGATCCCCCACAGCCTGAACGATGATCTCTCTGTTTTCAGTGATTTCCCAAAGAATATCCACATCGGCTGTTTTGTCATGGATAAATTCTTCGGCAAAGTATGTCAGACCGGATGATATTACCCTCTCGGCAGTTTCCTCAAAGGTCTTCATATTATCCGCTTTTAACATGCTTCCACAGGGAATACCGCCTGTTCCATCATCAAGCTTGAACAGAAGCGGAACACCGGCAGATATTTGTTTTCGGGCTTGTCCGATCATCCGCTGCGGATTGCTATCATATATCCAGGGGGCAGTGGGAAGCCCGAGTGTCTTACACAGGTTTTTAAACGGAATTTTACGGGATAATCCGATAGAAATATCAAAATTACAATATGCTGGGATTCCGAGAGCCTTGGCAAGCCGGGATTCCGTATCCTCAATCATAGAAAACTCGATTCTTACACTATCCTGAGCGGCAAAGGCTCTGATCTCATCCATGATGTCCGTTCTCTGAAAGATCAGTTCGGACAAGGTATATCGGGGATTGTATGGACCTGCTATCAGCAGACGGGGAATACCGAATCCGAGCTTTTTCCAGTATGTGATGTAATCGGGATCGACCGGATTGGTTGTAATCGCCAAATCTGTATCATTCCCATGGCAGAAAACTCCGCGCTGATCGTGATCCTGCTCGACTTCCGAGCCGCGAAATAAGCGGCTGCCTCGGGCATCAATGATAATTTTTTTGATCATTTCCCCCCTGCAATATCATGATAAATTTCATCCGCAACCCCTAGTACATCCACCGGAGGATCATAGCCTATAGTCTGCGCGGTTTTGATATTGATCGCAATTTTGGGAGGGTCTTCAAATTGCTGATTGAGCTGACGGGGTTTCGCACCATTGAAAATTTTGGCAATGGTCTGAGCGTAAAACTGCCCCACATATTTATAATCGGCAAGAGCAATGCTCAGTAAAAATCCGGCTTTGACTTCATCGGATCCGGCTTGGGAAAAGGTAGGAATCCGGTGGGTATTGGCGATTGCTACCAAATCGGGGATAGAGTTTTTATTCACTCCTCCCTGAGAACTTACATAAATAGCTTCTGCCTTTTTCCCCAGTTCCTGAAAACATTGTTTCACATTTTCTTCCTGCTCTTGAGTACTCGTATTCGGCTGAACAAAACAGCTTACAATCTCAAATCCTCGTTCTTTGGATATTTTTTCCACTTTATCCAAAGCAGCATAACTTCTGCCCGTAGCATCATCCCGATACACCATGCCGAGTTTTTTAAATCCGATAATATCATGAAAAATCCGAATCTGGCGCTCATAGCGAGTCGGATCAACACGCGCTACGATGTGATCATGTCCCGAATCTTCGATGCTTCTGATAATGCCGATTTCAATCGGATTGCTGGTGGACATGACAATCGTAGGAATGCGGTGTTTATCATTGGCAATATCCTGAGCAGCTTTGGTTCCCATAGCCAGTATCAGATCAATATCTTTTTGGGTATTACATCGCTGAATGATTTCTTCACTGAGTTTTTTTCTCGCGGCATCATCCCAGTTTGCGCTGTAATACGCATCGGCAGGAAAAGTCATAAAATTGCTTTTCATGCTTTCGGAAAGCCATTTCCAAATTTCTTTGGTCGGTCTGCTCTGTAAAGATGAAATGTCTTCTTTTTTGATCCAACCCATTTCCATCAGAGCTTTTACCAATGCGGTCAGGTTTTTCTGATAATCCGAATACTCCCCTCCCTCATAGTAAGCGATCTGCCACTTCTTGCCATTGTTTGTCTTCGGAGTCGTACCGAAAGATCCTTTATCGGCAGCAAACACCGGTATATAAATCAGAAAAAAAGATAAAAGCAGAAGAGCAAAGGTTTTCTTCAATATGTTCATAGCAAAATAGTTCCTTTCAATCAGATTGGGCAGACTTGTGCCGTATCAGAACACATGATTGAATCCGCCGTGCTTGGGAAGTGTCAGATGATAATCCCATTCGCCATGCTCCACATGAAATACATGGGAATGCAGGTTGGAAATCCATTGCTTGCCTTCCTGAGTAACCCGCAGGTGCCTCAGTCCGTCCTGAATATAAGGTCTGACCACATTCCAGTAAAATTTGGCGTAGTTTTTACGCATATCATCCGGATTTTTATAGCCGATTGTAGCATTCGCGCCGGTTTCCTCGAATTCGTAAAACAGTGCGGGAATTTTTCTCAGATAGCCGGGATCGCCGAGTTGTCCGATAAAGTCCGCAGCTCTGACCAAGCCCGGATAATCCGCGGTATCCCGATACATCTCGCTGTCGGGAATGGGAAAACGGGTCATTTCGATATACGCGTTGATCAGATCGGGGTCCAGATCCGCAAGCAGTCTGCCGCTGAATCTTTCCCGGATAAACAGCTTGCTTCTGTCCACATGATACGGCGCCAGAGATGCACAGCTGCCGCCCGGAGGAAGTTCAACCACCTGTCCGTTGATGCCTGTCGCGAATACCCCGCTGCGGTCGTCCCGGCAGATTCCTTTGACATAGCCGATGTCATGGCACAGCAACGCCATCGTAACATGCAGCCAATCTCTGGGAGTAACACCGCCTTCAACCAGATGCTTTCCCCTGAGAATTGCCTGACCTGACATCGTTACCATAATCGTATGCTCGACATTATGATACAAGGCATCACAATTGGCAATATTTTCAAGCGCGAAACTGGCTGCCCATCGGATAATATCCGCATAATTCGGTTCGGATACGCCGTAGGCTTCGAGATACGAACTTTTGATCGCTTCTGCAAACGGCTCTATCATCAGCTTTTGAAGATTCAGCATATCATCTGTCCTTTGCCATAAATATTTGAAATCATACTTCCCTGATAAGCCCGCGATGATCCCTGCCTCCGGTGCGGCTTTTTTTCCGTGTGTCATCATGGTCCGTCCGGCGACTTCTTCTTATTCCGATGTTCCCGATATGAAATCAGCTTGCCTTTGTTTTTCGGAGAAATTTCGGTATCTTCTCCATCTTCTGACTCATCTTCGGTATCGGATTCATAATATATTTCAGTGCTGTTCGAACCTCTCAGATGAAAGCGGAACAGTATCACCAGAACAAACCCTGCAAGCCATGTTTTGAAGCCAAACGTTATGTTCAGTCCGAACAGGGTATTGAGCGACCATATGAGTAAAATCGGACTGATCAGATACGCTATCCCTGTCAGCAGCATACTGACAATATCTTCGGTGTGAATATCCGCTTCCTGTGTTTCCATTCTCAGAATCTCCCTGATAATTTTATATCACAGACGATATTTCAAATTCAAGATCGAAAGTTCTCAAATCTGACCGATATGAGGGAAGATGGTTGACAATATCGGTTGATGCGGCTATATTTCACAGACTTGCTATATTTTTGTCAGAAAGGATAAGATATCATGGCAGAAGGCATCATAGAAGTCGGAGACGGCAATTTCGAGGCTGAAGTATTGAAATCGGATTTACCGATATTGGTGGATTTTTGGGCGCCGTGGTGCGGTCCGTGCAGAGCGATTGCACCGACAGTGGAGCAGCTTGCAAAAGATTACAGCGGCAAAATCAGATTTGCCAAATGCAATGTGGATGACAATCCCCTGACCCCCCGCAGCTTTGACATCAAGGCGATTCCTACCCTGATCATTTTTAAAGGCGGAAAAATTCAGGATAAAATTACCGGCATGACCGCCAAGTCCAAGCTTGAAGAAACCCTCAACAAACTGGTATAAGGACATGCCATGAGCCATGCGGATTATGATCTGGTCATTATCGGCGGAGGACCTGCGGGACTGACGGCAGGACTTTATGCTGCCCGAGCGCGCCTCAAAGTGATTCTACTGGAAAAAGTAATTCCCGGCGGACAGATTGTGGTAACGGACTGGGTGGAAAATTATCCGGGATTTCCCGAAGGCATCAGCGGTGCGGAACTGACTCAGAGAATGACGGAACAGGCAAAACGGTTCGGGCTTGAAATCGAAACAAATGAGGTTCTGTCAATGGATATTTCTGAAAATGTCAGAAAACTCAATCTGCCTGACAAGACCATCACCTGCTATGCCGTGATTATTGCCACCGGCGCGTCGCCGAGAATGCTCGGTGTTCCCGGCGAAGACAAGTTTTACGGCAGAGGACTTTCGACCTGTGCAACCTGTGACGGACCTTTTTGCAAAAACAAAATCGTTGCAGCAGTCGGAGGCGGAAATACTGCTGTTCAGGAAAGTCTTTTTCTGAGCAAATTCGCGAGCAAAATCTATCTGATTCACCGCCGGGATAAACTTCGTGCGGAAAGCATTCTTCAGGAAAGAGCGTTTGCAGACCCCAAGATAGAATTTATCTGGGATACGGTGGTTACCGGATTCGGTGGTGCCAAAATGCTGGAGAACATCAGCCTGAAAAATGTCAGAACCGGAGCGACTCAGGATTTGGCTGTGAGCAACTGCTTTATCTGGATCGGGATTCTGCCCAATGCTGGATTTGTTCCCGACAGCATCGTTCGGGATGAATTCGGATTTATTATGGCGGATCAGCAG
>CAZMDM010000285.1:0-3374 GCA_964564775.1 uncultured Desulfonema sp.
ATGAAAGCGAATATGGATACTGTTGACACAAATGCGTGAACCTGTTCTAGACAAGCGACTAAAATAGACCTCATAAGTTCGTTTTCATTCCCCGAAATCAATTTCAGGGCTATCAGATCAAGCCGGCTTAAGCATGTTTCGGTTTCTAGCCGGGCGATTTATCGCTCGACTGAACAGTTTTGAAAAAAGTCTAATCAAATAGGCAGGGAAAATTCGGATGATGTACAAAGTCATGCTTAGGGACAATATGTCCCCGATTGCAAAGGAAATTTTAGAATCCACCGGCTATATCGAGGTGGTTGTTGATAATGATAAAACTGCCAATGATCCCAAACATCTGGCAAAAATTATCGAAAATTTCGATGCGCTTGCGATTCGCAGCGGAACCAAAGTTACCGAAGAAGTGATCCGAAATGCCAAACGCCTGAAAATTATCGGACGCGCGGGCATCGGCGTTGACAATATTGATCGTCAGGCAGCGACCAAACAGGGCATCGTAGTGGTCAACGCTCCCGGGGGCAATACGGTAACCACAGCGGAACATGCGATCTCACTTATGCTTTCCTTAGCCCGCAATATTCCGCAGGCAACTGCTTCTCTACGCAACGGAAAATGGGAAAAGAAAAAGCTTACCGGAGTTGAAATCAGCGGCAAAACGCTGGGCATTCTGGGCTTGGGGCAGATCGGCAGAGTGGTGGCAGACAGAGCCAAAGGCTTGAAAATGAAGGTGATTGCCACTGATCCCTTTGTGAGCAAAGAGGCTGCCCAAAAACTGGATGTGGAACTTGTGTCTTTTGACGAACTGCTTGCACGCGCGGATTTTATCACGCTTCATGTGCCGCGTATGAAAGAAACCGTCAATATGATCAATGCTGCGGCTATTGCCAAAATGAAGCCGGGTGTGCGTCTGATCAACTGCTCCAGAGGCGATGTGGTGAATCTGGATGATCTGTATGCAGCTTTGCAGAGCGGACAGGTTGCAGGCGCAGCATTGGATGTATTTCCGGTCGAGCCTCCTGATGCGTCTCAGCAGCCGGTACTGACCCATCCAAATGTGATTTTAACCCCGCATCTGGGCGCCAGCACGAATGAGGCGCAGTTCAATGTATCCAAGATGGTGGCAGAAGAAATTGCGGCATATCTGATTCATGGCATGATTACCAACGCGGTCAATTTTCCGTCTGTTTCCAAAGAAATGATGGAAAACTTGCGTCCGCATCTGGATATTGCTGAAAAAATGGGCGCGATCATGGGGCAGTTGGTGAATAAAATTCATGATATTACCTTTACTTATGGCGGAACGCTCTGCGATATGGATACCCGCCCCCTGACTCATGCTGCATTGAAAGGTTTGCTGAGTACTTTTACGGATAAACCCCTCAATTATGTCAATGCACCCGCGCTTGCCAAAGAAAAAGGCATTGCCATCAAAGAAAATTTCAACCAAAGCGGCGGGGATTTTTCCAATCTGATCCGCATCCGGCTGGAAGGGGTCAGCGAAGGTCCCGATGAAATCTGGGGAACCGTATTTGCCAGAAAATACGGAAGAATCGTGCGGCTCGGCAAAATTTATATGGATGCCATTCCCGAAGGATGGATGATTATCATTCAGAACCATGACCGTCCGGGCGTGATCGGCAATGTGGGAACCACCCTGGGAAAAAACAATATCAATATCGGCAGATTCCAGCTCGGACGCCTTGAGGATCGGGCATTGTGCATTGTCAATGTGGATATGCCCGCGCCCGAATCGGTGATCGAGCAGATCAGAGCATTGCCCAATATCATTTCGGCAACACAGGTGCATTTGTAAGGAGCGTTTTTATTTGGAATTCTGAAAATGTTTCTTCCTACAACCCCTGAAGAACTCCGGTATCTGGGCTGGAAAAATTTGGACGTGATTCTGATTTCGGGAGATGTCTATATTGACTCTTCCCATATCGGTATCGCAGTTATCGGCAGAGTGCTGCTGAATGCGGGCTATCGTGTCGGAATTATTGCACAGCCGGATATTCACAGCGATAAAGATATCATGCGGCTGGGCGAACCCGGATTATTCTGGGGCATTTCGTCCGGCTGCACGGATTCCATGATTGCCAATTACACAGCAAGCCGGAAACGCCGGAAGCAGGATGATCTGACACCCGGAGGTCTGAATATCAAACGCCCTGACCGGGCAGTTATCGCATACACCAATCTCATTCGCCGGTATTTCAAAACCACCAAACCTATCGTTCTCGGCGGAATCGAAGCCAGTCTTCGCCGCATTTCTCACTATGATTATCACTCGGATTCTGTCAGACGCTCCGTGTTGTTCGATGCCAAAGCCGATGTTCTGGTCTATGGCATGGGCGAGAAAACCATTATCGAGCTTGCCCGAAAATTTCAGCATAATGAAGATATTCGGGATATTCGGGGAATCTGTCATATTGCCAAAGAAAAACCCGATGGCATCGAACTTCCGTCTCATCGGGAAGTATCTGAGAATAAAGAAAAATTTATCGAAATGTTTCGGACATTTTATGACAACACCGATCCGATCACAGCCAAAACCCTGTGTCAGCAGCAGGATACAAGATATTTGGTTCAGAATCCTCCGCAGTTTCCTTTGGAAGACAAAGACTTGGATAAGATTTACGAACTGCCGTATCACAGAGATGTTCATCCGTATTACCAAAAAGACGGAGACGTGAAGGCGATTGAAACAATTCGTTTTTCAATCACCACACATCGGGGTTGCTACGGAGAATGCCGTTTTTGCGCGATCACGGTTCATCAGGGACGGCGGATTTCTCAGCGCACCGAGGCTTCGATCCTCAAAGAAGCGGAATATCTTACCACATTGAAGGATTTCAAAGGCTATATTTCGGATATCGGCGGACCTACGGCAAATATGTACGGAACCGGATGTGATAAAATGCAAATCAAAGGTGCGTGCAGTCATAAAAGCTGCCTGTTTCCGAAACCATGCAAGCAGTTGAATATTCAGCATCAGACTCAGATCGGGCTGTTGAAAAAACTGCGGAAAATTCCGAAAATAAAAAACGTTTTTGTCGGATCAGGCATCCGATACGATATGATTCTGAGTGATAAAAATTACGGAACTCAATATCTTGAAGAACTGATTGCTCATCATGTTTCCGGTCAGATGAAGATTGCACCGGAGCATTCGGAAGACCATATTCTGAGACTCATGGGCAAGCCATCGTCTGACATACTGAAAAAATTCAAGGAGATGTTTGATCGGATCAATTCCAAACAGGATAAAAATCAATTTCTGACCTATTACTTTATTTCCGCCAATCAGGGCCTTGCTATGAATGATAGGAAAAACCCCAAACAATTCGTGAGCAGGGAACTGAAACTCAGCCATA
>CAZMDM010000286.1:0-2912 GCA_964564775.1 uncultured Desulfonema sp.
TTGTCGGCAGTCCGCGCGAGGCGTGACATACTGAGCTATGTCTCCAGAGAGGTATTTACATAAGAACTGTTGTTCCATGCCGGCAAGCCCTGAGATTTGTCAAACCACTGACTGACAATATCCAGCCGGGTATGCTCCGCAAGATCATATCCGACTTTGCCCAAAACATTGTGCTGATCGAACTGAGCATTCTGTCGTTTTTCCCACCGATCATCAGAATCATTCCATTGCGTGCCGTTGTCATTAAGCATATCGAAATCATTGTCAGAACTCAGATAATCCGCAGCAATCAGATAATCCCATGATGAAGGTTTTTGGCTGAGATACGCGGAAAGTTTCTGCGTATGGTATGACCCGTATCCTAAGGACGCGCCGGTCTGAAATTTTTCAGGAATCCGAAGGGTTCTGATATTCATCGCGCCGCCCAGCGATGCTCTGCCGAAACCAAGCGGTTTCGCTCCCCGATAAATCTGGATAGCTTCGACATCTGACCGCGAAATATTGCTTAAATCCACACCGCCGCCCGAAGCATCATTGAGCGGAATGCCGTCCATAAAAATATTGACCTGATCCGCAGAAGCCCCGCGCAGAGACATAGTGGAAAAACTGCCCAAACCGCCAGACTGCCGCACCTGAACTCCGGCTTCTTTTTCAACCACTTCGGACAGGCTTTCCATTCTGCCTTCGTAGCTTTCCCTCTGAATCACCGAAGAAAACACCGGCGTCTGCGTCTGATCCACATCTCCGGTCTGAATCGGCTTCTGAGCAGTTACGACAATGGTATCCAGCGTTGTTTCCGCTATGCAGCAAGGCACAAAGGCACAAAACAGGAAAGGCACAAAGGCAAGTAGCGAAATCCATCGTTGTTTCATTCGATAACCCCTAAAAAACAAAAATCCCCGGACTGAAATGAATCAATCCGGGGATATCCCAATATTTATCCCAAAATCACGCGCGGCAACTCCTGTCCACGGAAGTTACCTATTTTCTTATAACGCTCAGGCAGGTCTTCTGACTCTCGGTTCATCCTACTGACCGCGCCTTCCCGCTCATAAAATGAACAGTGGCTAACAGCGGCGTTCGTCCCCGATTACAGCGGCGGGCCCGTCCCCGATTTTCACGGGGTTCCCTATTAAGCGATTAAAACACCTGAACAAATTTTGCGTATCTTAGAACACGCTTTTGGTGAAAGTCAAGAAAATTTTTATCGACATAAATTGCTCATAACCCTGCTGAATCGGGCTATCCGGTTTCGGCTTGACCTGTCTGAACCATGATTTTCAGGATTAAAAGATTACCATGATTTTTGAATCCCGGCAATCCTGCGAATCCCGGTTCAGACAGAAATGATTCTATAATGAATCAATTTTATACATTATCTTTAAATTTATAAGTTTATTTTGATATCCTTTCGATTCATTACTGAATCGAATATAATATCATAATTGAAGCCTATCCGAATATTTTCATCGGCAAATTGATTCATAAATGAATCATCCGATCCGATTTCGGAACTTTGATTTTCAAAAGCTTCTCATTCAAAAATTTTTTAATTTCCGAAAGATGCAGACATACCATCCTATGTGGTATGTTGTTTGCATATTTAAGGCTATTCATATAATAAACTTCGAATGTAAAGGAGAGGCTATGTCAGATTCGGAAAAAAGCAAGTATCTTACACAATTGAGAAATACCTATGTCCCCAAAGGACCCTTCAATGTAACCCCATATTTTGCTGAAAAAGCAGTCGGTGCAGCAATTTATGATATTGATGGCAGGGAACTGATTGACTTTGCCGGAGGCATCGGTGTGATGAACGTGGGACACAGCCATCCCAAAGTCGTGGCAGCAATCCGGGATCAGGCGGAAAAGATGACCCACACCTGCTTTCACATTGTCATGTATGAACCCTACCTGAAACTTGCCGAGAAACTCTGCGCGATCACGCCCGGATCATTCCCGAAAATGGCAATGCTCGCGAACAGCGGCGCGGAAGCTGTGGAAAACGGCGTCAAAATTGCCCGGCATTATACCAAGCGCATCGGCGTGATTGCCTTTGAAAACGGTTTTCACGGACGTACTTATATGGCAATGTCGCTGACCAGCAAAGTCAAGCCGTATAAATTCGGGTTCGGTCCCTTTATGAGCGATGTGTATCGGATGCCTTATGCGTATTGCTATCGTTGCTCATTCGGTCTGTAATATCCCAACTGCAATATCGCGTGCGCGGATCATCTGAAGGATTTTTTTATCGGTCATGCGGCTGCGGAAAATCTTGCCTGTCTGATTGTTGAGCCGGTTATGGGAGAAGGCGGATTCATCACCCCGCCGCGGGAATATTTCCCGAAACTTGCCCAAATATGCAAAGATAACGGTATAGTATTCATTGCCGATGAAGTTCAGTCCGGCATCGGTAGAACCGGAACCATGTTTGCCATGGAACACTGGGGCGTTGAAGCGGATATTACGCTTATGGCAAAAAGTCTCGGAGCGGGAATGCCTATCAGCGCGGTTGTGGGCAGAAAGGAAATCATGGACGCGCCGCAGGTGGGCGGTCTGGGCGGCACTTACGGCGGAAACCCGGTCTGCTGCCGCGCCGCGCTCGCGGTTCTCGACATATTCGAGCAGGAAAATCTGCTGGGAAAAGCCCGGACTTTGGGAGAAAAAATTCGGAGCCGTTTTGACTCGTGGCAGAAAAAATATGAAATGATCGGCGATGTCCGAGGCAAAGGTCCCATGCTGGCTTTGGAACTGGTCAAAGACCGTCATCTCAAAACTCCGGCTGGGGATGAAGCCAAAGCATTGGTGAAATTCTGCTATGAACGGGGGCTGGTGCTTCTGTCCTGCGGCAATTTCGGCAATGTGATTCGGACGTTGATGCCGCTGGTGATCACGGATGAGCAACTTGAAAG
>CAZMDM010000287.1:0-11174 GCA_964564775.1 uncultured Desulfonema sp.
TTTTCGTTGTACCGAACGGCCCCACAACCCACTCTACACACGGTGGGTCGTAGGCAGCGTCAGATGTCTATAAGACACAGTTATCTGGGCAAACGAAATGCAGCTTAGAAAAAGCGAGTAGTATGCTCTGCTGCTGCTCGAAAATCTCAATCATCAGGTTTTTCTGCAATTCGTGATTCCCACAGACATCAAATTTGGTAAGATTCAACTCAGGAATAAAGAGCAGTTTCAGCGGCTGGATGAAATCGTCAAAGGCACATTTCACAGTTTCAAGGTGGAAACCGTTACGATTTATGATAGTCCGAATATTGTGTCTTACAGTTTCGATCCCGAACTCATCGGAAGAGAAGATATCGGCGGTCCTGAATATTATGAGGCTCTCGAAGGCAATCCCACCTCGATGCTGGAACATGACGGCAATTTTATCGAAACTTTATTGGGTATTCCCCATAAAAGCAGGCTGATTACCTTTGCACCGCTTCGTGCGGAAAAGCCCTTGTCCAAAATATCGGGACCCGTATTGGGCGTTGTCGAGATTGTTCAGGATTTATCCGAAGATTACAAGACCATCTTCAGATTTCAGATCCGGGTGATTCTGACCTGTACGCTGGTGATGGGAATTTTGTTCGGTATTCTGATTTTGGTGGTCAATCGCGGAGAAGGAATCATCCGGCAGCGCAATTTGGAAGAAATCCGCCTGAAAGAGCAGTTGAGCAGGGCAGAGCGCCTCTCATCTCTGGGTGAAATGATCGCAGGCATATCTCATGAAATCCGAAATCCGCTGGGCATTATTCGAAGTTCTGCAGAACTGCTCAAAAAGAAAATGCAGAAGATCGATCCGCCCAACACTATCCCGGATATTATTGTGGAAGAATCTACGCGCTTGAACAATATCATCACAGATTTTTTAAGTTTCGCCAGACCCAGAACCCCGGATCTGTGTGTATGCCGGATCGAGGATATTATCGAAAAAAATATAAACTTTCTGACATCCCAGCTTGCTGAGAAAGGACATCGGATCGAGCGGCATTATACGCCTGATCTGCCTAAAATACACGCGGACGCGGAAATGCTGTATCAGGCATTTCTGAATATCCTGATCAATGCCATGGAGGCAATGCCAGACGGCGGAACAATACGGGTAAAAACTTCGGCGGAAAACGACAACATCGTGATCGTATTCGAAGACGAAGGCACAGGAATCCCCGAAGAGGTACTTCACAAAATATGGGATCCGTTTTTCAGCACCAAAGCAACTGGAACCGGTCTGGGGCTCGGAATTGTGAAAAGTATTATAGAGGCGCATAACGGGATGATCCGTATCGGGAATCATCCTTTGCGCGGTACGCAGGTGATTGTCGAACTCGGGATACGGCACTGTTCTGAATAAAATTCGGAATAATAGTTGTTCCGATGCTTTACACCTGCTTTCTTTTGTGGCATAGTGTTCGAATCCCGATATTCGGAATTCAGCACAGGAGGAGAACGGTTCATGATATGAGCATCAAAATTCTGATCAATGCAATAGACCCAGAAGAATGCAGAATCGCAAAAATAAAAGACGGCAAACTCGAAGAATTTCATATCGAGAGCGCTTTGAAGGAAATCACGCAGGGCAATATTTACAAAGGCGTGATTACCCGGATTGAGCCGGGACTTCAATGCGTATTTGTTGACTACGGTTCGGAGCGGCACGGCTTTTTACAGAAAAGCGAAATTCACAGCGACTATTTTTCGGATACCGCGTCCGGGGATCAGTCTATCAAAAATATTGTCAAAAAAGGGCAGGAAGTGATTGTTCAGGTTACCAAAGACGCGGCAGGCAGCAAAGGTGCGATGCTGACCACGTTTATCTCGCTTCCAGGAAGGTATGTGGTGCTGATGCCCGGCACGAATACTCGCGGTATTTCCCGTAAAATCGAGGATGAAACCGAACGCAGCAGGCTTAAAGAAATTGTGGAAAGCCTGAAACTCGCGGACGATTTCGGCGTCATTGTCCGAACCGCAGGTATCGGCTGTACCAAAACCGTGATTGCCAAAGATGTGAGAAGCCTTGTCCGCCTGTGGAAAGATATTATCAAAAAAGGCATGAAAGCAGAAGCTCCTGCGCTGCTCTATAAAGAACAGCATATTGTGCTGAGGTCTATCCGCGATTATCTTACGCCGGAAGTAACCGAAATCCTGATCGATAATCCTGATCTGTATCAGGAAGTCCGAAAATTCGTAGAAATCATATCTCCCAAACAGGCGGCTCTTGTCAAGCATCACAAGGGACAAAAGCCGATTTTTACCAAATACGAGCTTGAAAGGCAGATTGCTTCGATATTCGAAAATCGGGTCGGGTTGAAATCCGGCGGTTCGATAGTGATCGAGCAGACCGAAGCGCTGGTTGCCATTGATGTCAATTCCGGCAAAGCAAGTCATCAGAAATCCGTGGAGCAGACCGCGTATATGGCGAATCTCGAAGCTGCCGAAGAAATCGCACGGCAGTTGCGGATGCGGGATCTGGGCGGGCTGATTGTGATTGATTTTATTGACATGAAAGACAACAAACACAAGGCTGCCGTTGAAAAAGCATTGAAAAATTTCACCAAAAACGATAAAGCCCGTGCAAATATCGGCAAAATTTCCAAATTCGGCATACTGGAGATGTCCAGACAGCGCATCGGCCCGCCGATAGAATACGGCAGTTATGTGCCTTGTGCCAGTTGCAAAGGCAAAGGGCTGGTACCGTCTCCCGAATCTTTGGGGGTTGCATTTCTGCGAAGATTGCAGTCGGAAAGTCTCAAAGGCGATATTGCGAGTATTCACGGAGTTGTGCCGCCGGATGTCGCGGATTATCTGCTGAACCGGAAACGCAAAGAATTGCTGGATATGGAATCGCGAAGAAATGTCAGTATCCGAATCGAAGCAGATGCAAAAATGCTGCCCACAGACAGCCAAATTATAATCTGCGGAGATACATCGTCAAAATCCGCTGAAGGTCAGGGAGAAAAAAATGGAAAATGAATCTCAACCGTCAGTACTGATCGTAGATGATACGATGGAAAATTTGCAGGTGCTGGCAGAAATGCTCAGAAGCAGAAATTACAAAGTTGCTGTTGCCAAAGACGGTATGAAAGCGCTGAATTTTGTCAGTAAACGGAAACCCGATCTGATTTTGCTGGATATTATGATGCCGGAAATGGACGGATTCGAAGTGTGCGAAAAATTGAAAGCCGATCCTGAAACAAAAGAAATTCCGGTGATTTTCATCAGCGCATTGGCGGAAACCTCCGACAAACTGAAAGGCTTCGAGACCGGCGGTGTGGATTATATTACCAAACCCTTCCGGCAGGAAGAAGTGTTCGCCAGAGTAAAAACCCATCTGGACCTGAAATTTTCCCGTGAGGCACTGAAAAAAGTCAATGAATCGCTCGCAGTTGCCAACGCTACAAAAGACAAACTGTTTTCGATCATTTCCCACGACCTTCGCAATCCGGTATTCGCAACTGCCTCTATGCTGGATATACTGGCAGACGACCCTCAGGCGTTCAAAGAAGATGAAAAACCGGCAATATTGAATGATCTGAGAAACAGTATGAAAGAAGTGCATTCCCTGCTGGAGAACCTGCTCAGTTGGTCCCGAGCCCAACGGGATAAAATGGTCTATGAACCTTCGGATAACGATATTCAGGATATTGTCAGCAGCAATATCAGTCTCTTATCCGGCATCGCAAAAGACAAACAGATTCGGCTTCATTCCGATATTACATCGCCGATCAAGGCATTTTGCGATTACAATACCATCAATACGGTTATCCGAAATCTGATTTCCAATGCTCTGAAATTCACACCTGAAGCAGGCGAGGTCAGGATCAGTGCTGCTTCCAAAGAGAATATGGTCGAAATTTCGATTACAGACAGCGGTGTCGGCATTCCTAAAGAAAATATCGAAAAACTCTTTCATCTTGGCGAACAACTGACGACATACGGAACCCGCAATGAAAAAGGATCCGGCTTGGGACTTTTATTGTGCAAAGAGTTTGTTGTGAAAAACGGCGGCACGATACAGGTGGACAGCGAGGAAGGAAAAGGAAGCTGTTTCAGATTCACCCTTCCTGCAACTGCCAGATGATGTTTTCGGAGTAAGAAGAACATCGCACCTTCTTACTCCGGGGATAAAAAATGTCCGTTATTGCCTGTTGATAAGCGTAGCCGGAGATATTAACGGCGATGTCGGACTTATTGTCGGCGCGGGAAGCTGTGTCTGAATATTCGGCAGAAAAGTTGTTGAAATTGCTGTGTCTGACACAGTTGTCGCGGGTTTAGTCACATCCGGCAGAGTCGTTACCGGAGCGGTTACGTCAGTCGCTGGCTTTGTCATATCTGTCGGCAAAGTTGTCGATGATTTGACAATATCCGACACCGTTGTTACCGGAGGGCTTGTTTCAGTCGCCGGTTTTGTCGTATGCGATAAAGCTGTCGTTGCTGTCGTAGTATCCGGAAGCAACGGCTTGATCGCATCCGGTGCTGTCGGAATAATTATCGAACTGTCTGCCGGTTTTACGTTATGTGACAAAGCCGCAGTATCGGAGTTTGCAATATCCGGCACAGTGGTTGTTTCAGTCGCCGGTTTTGTCGTATTTGCCGGCAAAGTTGTCGCAGGCTTGGTCATATCCGGCAGAGTCGTTACCGGCGTATCCGCTGTTCTCTCTGCCGCATCGGTTTGTCGGATCGGGCTTTCCAACTGAGACGGTGGTGTGAATGTTAGCGCTGTATTGTCCGCTATCGGACTCACAATTACCACCTGAGATGCTCCCGAAGCACTCTTTTCAGTATTCTCAGAAGAACTTCCCCCCAGAGATGGGTTGATAACGATATTGCCATGAACCGTACCTGTCAGAGACGATGAACCGGAAACATCCTGAGCAGACAATACCTTGATTTCAGAAACATTACTTTGAATAACCTCTTTGTTTTCATGCACAATATCTGCAACGACAGAACGAACCGTATCGCTCTGCTGAATCGTATAGGATTTGGATATTTCAAATACTTTGATATCCAACGCTTCGAGCTTCGGAACTTCGACTGTTTTGAGTTCAACCGTTTCAACCTGAGTGGCTTTTACAAATTCGATCAATTTGTCCTTGGCAACACTCCCCTGAACATCAACTTTGAGATCAGGCTGTTCTGTTTTGGGCAGTTCTATTACTATTTCAGTTTTGATCTCTGTTTTCTGAGATGGTTCGATCTTTACAGTTTCGGACTTTTCAACCTGTCCGATCTTTGTTTTTTCAGAGGTAATCGCATGATGATTTGCCTCTGTTTTTTCAATCGCTACTGCGTTGATCTCTTTCTTCACGGTTTCAGGAACAGCGTGAATCACATCCTTGTGAAAACCTTTATGCAGCTTTTCCGCATTGACCTGAAATTTTTCAGGCGAAACCGGCGCGATATCCATTTCCCGCATCATCCGCTTGGCATCCTCGATAGAAACAGATTCTATGGCAGAAGGCATCAGATCATGTCCAACCACGATTTTTTCATAGTCGTTCAATACAGTCTGCTCCATTTTGGGGTCTGCAAGACTGATAATCTCAAGCCGGGTGTTATCCAGAGTAACCACTTTCGTAACATTTGCATCGGCTTCCACAATAAAATCCGATCCTCTGACACCGACCACCGCGGTCTGGGTTTTGATTTTGAAATCGGATTGCAGTGCATCCTGAATTTTCCGAACCACAAATCTTGCTTTTCCGACTGCCATGCCCATAAACGAAGAACGGCTTTTGGCATCGGGATCATACACACTCTGATTGATGACCAGTCGGGTTTCGGAGGCAAGCGTCAGAATACTTCCGTCATTCAACTGAAGCCGGATACGTCCGCCTTTCAGCGTAATAATCGTATCCCCTTTGAACAAGGGATATTCCTCTTTCACCCAATATGCCTGCGTACTTCCCAAATGAATCAGAATTGCTTTGCCCTGAATCATGTCAATTTTTCCGACTTTGATGCCGAAATCCGGTTCCGCAAAGCTTTCCAGAACATTTTCAAGGCGGATAGTGTCGGGTATCAGCGCAGCATCCGCGCCGAATACGGTCTGCGTACTCAGGCATACTATAAGCATCAGATAAACCATTTTTTTCATCACAAGTCTCCTAATAACTGGCAGTCAGAGATATCCCGATAAGGGTCTGAGTATAGTCGTAATCCCGGATTTCGGACTGATTTCGGGTATGATTCAGTTCAACACTGACGGAAAGCCATGGGAAAAATACGGGTTTCGATACGCTTGCGCTTGCATAGTATTGGCGGTCTTTGCGTTCGATCTGATAATACGGGTGAACGGCTTCATAAGGTTTGTCCGTGTATTTCCCCATAAGTTCCAAATTAATATCCTTAAAAAAATTTAACACCAGTCCCGACTTCGCGACCCATTTCCGATAGGATTCATATTCTGCTTCGGCAGTGTATTTTTCATACGCGATGCCCCCGTAGATATAGCCGGTTTGAAACGTATAGTAAATATCCCAAGCAAATTCCGTGCCATCTCCATCCCGAAACTTGCTGTCAAAATATTCACTTCCCGCGTAACTCCATGAAACACGCGTCATCAGATCCGCAGAGATATTCCATGTTAACTGAGGTTTGATCTGTTCCCGCATCATATACCGCTTATTATCCACCCAATAATATGAGGGAAGATAGCTGATTTCGAAGCCGAGCGGATTTTTCAGGTATTTGAATGACAATCCGAAAATGCTGCCAGTCATGTCATATTCGGATAAATCCTGATGAATCGTCTGATAATGACTGTAACTCACTGCAAATTTTTTATCTTTCTCATTAAGCAGATTGTATCTTCCGAACAGATACGCCTCGAATACCTGATCTTTCGTATCTTCGGACGCATCCGAAGGCTGAAGTCGGACATTATCGTCATGCTGATACGATGTCTTCAGATACAGAGTATAAGGCTTGAATCTTTGCTGCTGCTGCCGGGCAATATCCAGCCATTTTTTCGCAGACTCTTTTATATCGCTCGAACTGCTCTGATTTCTAAGATATTCGAATGTATCAATCGCTTTCTGAAAATCCAAATGCTCCAGATAACACGCACCTGCATACAGATGACAGTTATCTGACAAGCTTTTTTGTGTTTTGGCAATTTCTTCGAAATGAACTAGGGCATCCGCGCTGCGTTTGGCTTTGAACAAGCTCACAGCCGCGTGATAGCGGGCAAGAATATGGCAGGGGTCTTTGCGAAATACTTCTGTGAATAATTCGGAAGCTTCGGCATACCTTTCGGTTTTGAAATACAGCATTGCCCGATCATACCTGAGTTCGGGAATATCGGGATTTTTCTGCCATGCCATATCGAGATATTGTGCGGCTCGGGCATAGTCTCCGGTTTTCAGATATACTTTTCCGAGAAAGTGATGATAAAACGGATTGGTATTGTCAAGTTCGACAGCTTTTTTCAGATTTTTTTCAGCATCCTGATAATCGCCGTCCTGATAGGCAAATACACCGAAATCATAATATGCCGAAGCTTTGCCTGAAGGTTCGGCATCAGTTGTTCCTGTAAATATCAGCACTCCGAAACACAAACACAAGATGGTCTTCATACTCCTCCGAACTGAATCAGAAATCAGACTATTTGATAAGCAATATTTATGCCAAATTATTTTTTGCCATATCCCAAAACTTTTCCATATCTTCTCGCGAAACAGATTCAAGCTGCATTCCCTGTGTCAGGGCAGCTTTTTCCATATATCTGAATCGCTTTTCGAATTTTACAACCGACTCCGCGAGCGCGGTTTCGGGATGAATTTTTGCAAATCGGGCAAGATTGACCAAAGTGAATAAAATATCTCCGAATTCCGAAGATATACGATTCTGTTGATCCGATCCGGTTTTTCCGAGTTCAGCTTTGAATTCTCGCCACTCTTCTTCGGTTTTTTCCATGACACCTCCGATATCCTCCCAGTCAAAGCCGATCCGTGCCGCGCGTTCCGAAATCCGATACGCGCGCATCAATGCCGGAAGGCTTGTCGGCACAGAATCCATAAGTGATTTATCTGAATGATGATTTTTCTCTTTCTGTTTCAGCTGATGCCAGCGCTGCCGGACTTCTTCGGCATTTTCTACGGTATCGGTTCCGAAAACATGCGGATGACGCCCGATCATTTTTTCAAGATTCAGATTCAGCACGTCATAAATGTCGAATTTGCCCTGTTCTTTAAACAGATTTGCCACGAAAAATATCAGAAACAGGACATCTCCGAGTTCTTCGCAGATATGTTCAATATCGCCGGAGCGGATTGCCTCGACCAATTCATGGACTTCCTCACTCAGAGACAACGCCATGCTCTGAGGCGTCTGTTTTTTATCGCAAGGGCAGCCGTTGTCTCCTCTGAGACGTGCGATCAGATTAATCAGATCATTGAAATTTTTACGATTCATAATGTGTCCGTGTGATGACCTTTCGATAATATTCGAATATCTTCATATCCATACTAAAAACGCATTGATATTTCAACTGTTATAATGATACAGTCTTATAAAAACTCCCGGTTATCCGAAACTATCGGTTGTGCTGAGATAAAAACTTGATAGAACATGGAAAATATCATATAAGGTTCGATAACAATTTCAAGCATAGGTGCGGCATGGAGAAACAGAGCAAACAGACCATCTTGTTTGTGGATGACGAAGACGCCATTTTGGATATTGTCAGAGAATTTTTTCAGCACAAGGGCTATACGGTCATTACTGCCGGAAACGGGCTTGAGGCGCTGAAAATTCTGGAAACTCAGAATGTGAATTGCTGTGTTACCGATATCAACATGCCGGAGATGGACGGTCTTGAGCTTGCCGAGCGCATCCGTCAGATCGATATGGCATTGCCGGTAATCGTGATGACCGGATTTCCATCATTGGACGCAACCATTCATACCCTGAAAAACGGTGTGGTGGATTTTTTAATCAAGCCGGTCAATCTGGGACAGATGGAAATGTGTGTCAGGGGGGTGCTGCATCAGCGGGAATTGTTTGTGGAAAACCTGCTGCTCAAAGAAGAAATCCGGCGTAAAGAACAATTGGAAGCCTTAAACCGGGAACTTCAGGAAAAGGTCGAAGAACTTGATATTTTAAATAAAATCATGGGAACATTTACCGGTATCCGCCAGAGTTTCGATGTGTTCAGATCTCTGACCGATCTGACAACTACTCTGACCCGTGCGGATATATCCCGCTTTTATCTGGTCAATGCTGTGGCTGAAAACCCATTCGAGGTAACCGTTTCAATATCCCAGACATTTGATTTGCCAAATCAGAAAAACGATACATCTTACGCGCTGCTTGAAAAATTCATCCGGCAGACCGCGGCAGACATGTCGCCGCTTCTGATTTCGAAAAACAGTCATAAACTGCCCGATGATATGGTATCATTTATGGCAGTGCCGATGATGATCCGGGGCAAAATTTTCGGGGTACTGACCGCCTCGATTCATAGCGGCAATATCCAATTCAACAATAAAGATTTGTATTATCTATCCTTTATGACCGAAGCCGCTGCGTATTCTATCGAGAATCTGGCCTTATATGAAAATATCTGCGATAATCTGTTTTCAACCCTGCTTGCATTTGTCAAAGCTTTGGAAGCAAGAGATTTTTATACGGGGCGACATGCAGAACGGGTTACGATCATTGCCAAAATGATTGCCCGGAAAATGGGCTGCTCTTCGGAAGAACTCGAAGTTCTGGAGGTGGCAGGACGTCTTCATGATATCGGCAAAATCGGTATCAAAGACAGCATTCTGCTCAAACCGGGTTCTCTGACTGAAGAAGAATATGCTGAAATCAAAAAGCATCCGGTGATCGGAGCGGATATTGTGGAGCAGCTCGGATTTTGGGAAAAAGAGCAGGAAATCATCCGAAGCCACCATGAACGATTTGACGGAAAAGGATATCCTGCCGGCAAAAAGGGCGAAGAAATTCCGTTTTTATCCAGAGTGATGTTTGTTGCAGACGCTTATGATGCCATGTGTTCCCATCGCTGCTACCGCAACGGCATGAACGAGGCGAAAATCATCAGCATTATTTCGGAACGTGCCGGAACCCAATTCGATCCCGATGCGGTCAGAACATTTCTGGAGTTGTATCACGACCCGGCTGTTTATGAAACCCTTCAAAAGCTTTATCTTACAGAAGGCTGTGATCAAAATTCCATAACCCCACACGTTCCTTGAGCATTACTGCATCCGGCACGATCTCATTCAGATACACAAAAACCCGATATCCTGCCTCCCGAAGAGCATCTTTATGCGCGCTCAGATCAAGCTTCCAGTTCGGATATATCCAGAAATTGTCCTCATGCTTTACCGGATATGCGTTTTCGCCTTTGGGACTTGAAAACGGCTGGAACAGTTTCAGGCTTTTGTTCAGGGTTCTTGAAATGCACAGGGGCCAGTTTGCGGAGATCACGATTCCCAACGGCAGGGGGCTGTGTTCGGCAACCGCGATATAATCCCGCTTTCCGAGTTCCGGGCTGACGATCACGCCGGAAAATCCCGATGCTGCCAGCATTGCAATGGCAAATCCGTTGGCAATATTGCAAAAGGGTCCTGCCCAGATATTCAGTTTCTTCGGATGAGGAAAAAATGCCATCTGCCACGGAGCGTTGAGTAAGAAATGTCTCGAGACTTTTTGCAGTATATTTTCACTTAAGTTCAGCCATTTGTCCTCGTGTTCCGTCCAGATAACCAGCGGAAGCCACCAGGAGATGTCGGCAACACGCGATGCCGGTATATTCCGATCCGTATCCGAAGAAAGCCATACGCCGTGATGTTCTTTATGCTTTGATGCCCTGCTATTCCTGTGAACATACATATCAAAGCCCGGAGATGATTGCTGCTTCGATGTTTTGGGAAATCGGGGCTGAAATGATGACGGCGATGGCTCGGACAGCACAGAAAGCACGGGTTCGAGGTGGGAGATCATATCTTCCAGAGCGTTTTCAGTGCGGTCAGTCAGAAACACCGGCGCGCCCAGGGGTTGAAGTTTGCCTTGCGGAAACGTCAGATGCAGTGTTCCTTTTTTCGGTGCAGACTGGGATACTGGGACTATACGGCTCCGCCAAGCATACTCGTAACAGACTCGGAACAGATCCCAGGGCCACGGTT
>CAZMDM010000288.1:0-2715 GCA_964564775.1 uncultured Desulfonema sp.
GTTTCCACCTCTTCCGGCGGCACTTCGAACACCAATTCATCATGCACAGACAGCAGCATGGCAGAGCGAAGCTGTTTTTCTTTCAATGCGGAGTCCACCTTAATCATGGCAAGTTTGATCAGGTCTGCCGCAGTTCCCTGAATCGGCGTATTCACCGCAATTCTTTCGGCAAATGCCCGCACATTGCGGTTCTGGCTGGTGATATCCGGAAGAAGCCGAATACGCCCTAGCAGAGTGCTGGTTTTTCCGCTTTCTCTTGCGGCTCGGATCGTGCTGTCAATAAAGCTTTTCACGCCGTTGTATCGCCCGAAATAGTGGTCAATATACACCTGCGCCATTTTCACGCTGATTCCCAGTTCTTTGGACAGGCTGAATGCGCCCATGCCGTAAATGATCCCGAAATTGATGGTTTTTGCCTGACGGCGAAGCTCCGGCGTAACCATTTCCGGCATCACCCGGAACACTTCGGCAGCAGTCCGGGTATGAATATCCTCATCATCGGTAAATGCCTTGATGAAAATCGGATCTTCGGAATAATGCGCGAGCAGCCGCAGTTCGATCTGAGAATAATCCGCAGACAGCATGACCCAACCCGGCTGCGGAATGAATGCGCTTCGGATCTGCCGCCCTTCTTCGGTGCGGATGGGAATATTCTGAAGATTCGGATCCGAGCTTGACAATCGTCCGGTCGCGGTAACGGTCTGATTGAATGAGGTATGCACCCGCTTGGTTTCAGGATGAATCAGATCAGACAGCGCATCCGCATAAGTGGATTTGAGCTTTGACAGACTCCGATGATTTAAAATCAGCGCAGGCAGTTCGTGATGTTCCGCAAGCTCGGTCAGCACCTCGACATCGGTGGAATATCCGGTTTTCTTCTTGGTCTTTTTCTGCACCGGAAGCCTGAGTTTTTCAAACAATATCTGTCCCAATTGCTGAGAAGATCGGATATTGAACTCCTCGCCTGCCATCGTATAAATCTCTTTTTCCAACAGATCGAGCTGATGTCCGAAGGTTTTGGATAAGGTTTGCAGTTTTTCTTTATCCACGCATATTCCGCGCATTTCCATGTTCATCAGCACCGGAATCAGCGGCATTTCCACGGTGTTCATCAGTTCTTCAAGCCCGATATCTTTAACCATCGGCTTCAGTATATTTGCGGCACACAGAGTAATATCCGCGTCTTCGCAGGAATAGGACATTGCCTTCACGACCGGCGCTGTGTCGAAACTGTCTTTGCCTGCAACTTCCCGATACGAAATCTTTTTGTAATTCAGAAAATCCAGAGCGATCTGATCCAGATTGTGCGCTCGTTTGGACGGATTGATGAGATACGATGCAATCATGGTATCGAATGCAACGCCGGACAGATTAATGCCGCAACGCTTGAATATTGTCCAGTCGTATTTGATATTCTGACCGATTTTGGCAATATCCGGGTTTTCGAGAACAGGCTTCAGAATTTCCAGAACTTCTTTGCAGGACAGTTGTTCCGGCACTCCGAGATAGCGATGTCCGCAGGGAATATAAAATGCCTCATTTTCCCGAACCGACAGGGATATGCCTACCAGCGACGCGAGCATGGGATTTTCGGAAGTGGTTTCGGTATCAATCGCGATCCATGAAGATTGACGAATTCTGTCAACAAGTTGAACCAATGTTTCTTGATCGTAAATTGCCTGATAGTTCTTTTTGCAGGAACTTGTGGTATCGGGGAAATCTTTCTGAAGCTGCCGAAATTCCAATTCTTTGAATAACGCGGCAAGCTTGGCAGTATCCGGTTCGGAGGTTTTGAACCGCTCGATATCTCCAGACATCGGAACATCGCGATTGATCGTAACCAAGTCCCGGCTCAGCCATGCCTGCTGCTTAAAATCAATGAGGTTTTCCTTGAGCTTTTTCTTGGTGATCTTGTCAATCTGTTCATAAAGCGTTTTCATGCTGCCGAAAGCCCGAATCAGTTCGAGCGCGGTTTTGGGTCCAACCCCGGGAACGCCGGGAACATTGTCCGAGTTATCGCCGGAAAGACCCATGACATCAATGAGTTGTGATGGTTCGAGTCCGTATTCGTTTCGGATCGCGGCAATATCGGTGGCTTTTTCTTTCATGGGATCCCAAAGACTGATGTTGTCGGTTGCCAATTGCAGCAAATCCTTGTCTCCGGTAACGAGGATGACTGAAAATCCGGCTTTTTCCGCATGAACAGAGAGGGTTCCCATCAGATCATCCGCTTCGAATCCCGGCTGCTCAATTACCGGAATCCGAAAGCCATTCGTGATTTCTTTGATGTAGGGAATCTGAACTGCCATATCTTCCGGCATGGGTGGACGATTGGCTTTGTATTGATTGTAAATATCATGACGGAACGTAGGTCCTTTGGAATCAAAGACAACTGCCAGATATTGCGCGTTTTTTTCCTTGAGCAGTTTCAGCAGCATCCGGGTAAAGCCGAAAACCGCGTTGGTCGGCATCCCTTTGGAATTGGACAGTTCCCGAACCGCATGATATGCCCGGTGAATATAGGCAGTTCCGTCAATGAGATATAACATTTGCGAAGGTTTCATAATCTTGAATTATCCCCCCAATTCAGATATTTGATTGTAGCAGTATGGTTATTCACTAGCAAAATTTTTTTTATTCCTGTCTTCAAACTGGCGATTTCATGGCTAAGCATCGGAAAATGTACCGAGCGATAAATCGCCCGGCTAGAAGCCG
>CAZMDM010000289.1:0-3846 GCA_964564775.1 uncultured Desulfonema sp.
CGTCCCCAAACTCGGCCCGATTGGCCCGCCCCTCCGTGCCCACCACCGATACCAACAATCCGTATCGCTTTGATCTGCGAAGAGGCGCGCTCGCGAGAGTGGCAGGCGGCGGTATTCATTTTTCCGATGAAATTTATAAAAACAAGAAAGACTTGGTTCAGGTCTATCTGGGCGTGATCCAGAACCGCAACATCGAAATTGACGGATTCAAGTGGCCCATTGACACGCTGATTATTGCCACCAGCAACAACTCGGAATTCAACCGCTTTTTGTCGGAAAAAGAAGAAGCCCCCATTGTTGACCGATGCCGCATTTCATATGTATCTCACAATACCAACTACAAGCTTCAGAAAGAACTGACCGCATACACCATCGGCAATGAAGCCAGAACCACCTTCAGCCGGGAGGCATTGCATCAGGACCCGAATCTCAATCATGCTGCATCCGTAGCAGTTGTCTTAACCCGCCTTCCCCGTTCCGAAAAGCTGACGCCGGTGGAAACTCTAAAACTGGCGGCGGGCGAAGTTGCTGGAGAAAAAAGTATCAAAACCCTTGCCGAAGTCATTGATACGCTGAATCAGGACCCGGATATCGTCAAAAGGTTCGGGCAGAAAGGACTGGGACAGCGCAATCTGGGACGTGCGATTCAGCTTCTGATCGAAAGCTCCGAGACCAATGAAGGCAGGTGTATGTTTGCTTATGATATTTTCAAATCACTGGAACGCGTTATTCTGGATTATGTATCGGATGCCAATGATCGTACCAAATATCTGGAAGATATGAAAATTGCCAAAGGATTGTATCGGGAACGCATTATGACTGAGATGTTCAACGCATATATGGATGAGCCTTACGCGATCCGCAAAGATGTGATGAACTATGTCAATATGATTATCGGTATTGATGCGGAAAATCTGGGTCCCGATAAAATGTGGAAATACAAAGACCCTCAGACCGGCGAGTTGAAGGCGTTGAAAGTGGATGAACGCTATATCAAAAGCGTAGAAGAGCGGTTAGGTTTGAAAACCGAAGAGCAGCGTGAAACCTTCAGAACTTCGATCCGCAAGATTTACGGGCAGAAGATTTCCGTGGATCCGAATTATGATTTTATGGACAATCTCGAATTGGTCAAGGCAGTTACGGATGTACGGCTCAAATCCGATATTGCCGGCGCGGGCAGTCTGATCGGCGCACTCGCGAACCGCACCAATGAGGAAAACCAGAAATTGTATGACCGCATGATCACCACCATGCTCAGCAAACTCGGGTATTGCAAAACCTGCGCTCAGAAAACCATTGAATACTTCTGTACTCAGGAAGATGAGAAATAATCCGCTACTGCTCCCTTTTTCTGAATTTGATGAAATGAAAGGGAGCAGCAATGAAACGAACCTGAATATCTCACCCTGCAACCTTATTTTCCGCTTTTCATCTTTTTAGAGGTATCTTATCCCAGATATGCTTTCCGTATTTCTGGTGTTTCGGACAGTTCTTTGGCAGAGCCTTCCATGATAATCCTGCCGGATTCCATGAGATATGCGCGATTCGCGTATTTCAGAGCAATGTGGGCATTCTGTTCCACGACAAATATGGTCGTACCGCTTTCGTTAAGCTGCTTCAATACTCTGAAAAGCTCCTGCATGAGCAGCGGTGCAAGCCCCATCGAAGGCTCGTCCAACAAAATAAAATCCGCGCCGCACATAAACGCGCGTCCCATTGCCAGCATCTGCTGCTCGCCGCCGCTCAAGGTATCGGAGCGCTGATCTTTACGATCCGCAAGACGGGGAAACAGCGAAAATACCCGATCATAATCCTTACGAATCTGATCCAGGTCTTGTCGGGCATATGTGGCAAGCTTCAGGTTTTCGAATACGGTCAGGTTGCCGAAAATACGCCTGCCTTCCGGTACAAGCCCGATGCCGTGTTTGGCAACTACATCGTGCGGCGACACATTCAGCAGATTGACACCATTGTAAGTAATTTCTCCTCCGACAACTATCGGTGCTTCCGGCGGAGGCAGCCGCATAATGCTCATCAGCGTTGTGGATTTTCCCGCGCCGTTTGCGCCCAGAAGCGTAACCATTTCTCCTTTTTCCACATACAGGGAAATCCCGTGCAGGGCTTCTATATTCCCGTATCTGACACACAGATTTTCGATTTTCAGCATGATGTTCTGTCTATCTCTCCCGAACCCGATATTGAATACACAATGATAACTGAATAATTCCTGAATAACAAGTTAAAAAAGAATAGCTTGTTCAAGGGTTTTTTGCGAAAAAAACGGATACCGGCTGTTTCGAATATATCGCATTGCGGTATCTTATCAGTCAAATCTTATCAGCAAATAATCGTGAAACAGACAGATCAGCCAATTTTTTCTTGACTTGATCCGCCTGAAGCTTTAAGTGTTAGGCGTGCCATCCAAAATATCCGGCACATCATACTTAACATTTAACACTGGAAAAACAATGAGTTGGGATTGGGAAAAGTTAAGAGATCAGCAGCAGAAGCGGGGGGGAGAAATTCCGCCTCAGATAGATGAATTTTTCAAAAAACTGGGGGAAATGAAGTTTCCGGGCGGGTGGCTGCTTATTGTGGTGATTGTCGTACTGATGGTCGTTGCATCCACCTTTTACACCGTAGATGCCGATGAAGTCGGTGTGATTCAGCGATTCGGCGAATACAAACGCACGGAAGACCCGGGCTTGAATTGGAAGCTACCGTTGGGTATCGAGCGGGTTACCAAAGTCAAAGTGCGGCGGATTTATAAAGAAGAATTCGGATTCCGCACAATTCAGCCCGATGCTCCCCGAATCACATCCGATGTGGAAACCGGCAATGTGGCACTCATGCTGACCGGTGATCTGAATGTGGCGCTGGTTCCCTGGATTGTTCAATACCGGATCAGCGATCCGTACAAGTATCTGTTCAAAATACAGAATACCAACCGTCTGCTCAGAGATATGTCCGAGGCTGCCATGCGATTGGTTGTGGGCGACAGAAGCATCAACGAAGTGATCAACAAGCGCGAGGAGTTTGCGGAGGAAGCCAAAATCGTTTTGCAGGAAGAGTTGAACCGGGCGGAGACCGGCATCACGGTCATCACGATAGAAATGAAAGAAACCAATGTGCCGGAGCGGGTTCAGCCTTCATTCAACGAGGTCAATCAGGCGACTCAGGAAAAAGAGAAACTGGTGTATGAAGCCAAAGAAGAATATAACAAAGCGATTCCGGCTGCCAAGGGTGAAGCGGAAAGAACGATCCGGGCTGCGGAAGGCTATGCCACAGACCGGATCAATCGCTCAAAAGGCGATGTTGCCAGATTCAGATCGCTTTACGGCGAATATATCAAAGCAAAAGATGTTACCAAGCGGCGCATGTATTTGGAAATGTTAGGCGATCTTTTTCCGAAACTGGGACACAAATACATTATTGATGCGGATCAGAAGAATTTTCTTCCTCTGCTCAATCTCGAAAAGCAGGCGGGGGTAAAAAATGAACGATAAAAGCGCATTTGTCATTGTGGGACTGTTGACCGCGATGATGGTATATGCCTCGGCATACATCGTGGATGAGCGACAGCAGGTGCTGATCACCATGTTCGGAAGAGTGATCGGAGAACCGAAAAAAGACCCGGGGCTGAAATTCAAAGTCCCGTTTTTCCAAAAAGCCACTTATTTTCCGAAAATTCTTCAGGAAGGGAACAGCAATCCGGGCCAGCTTCCTACGCTGGATAAAACCTATATCTGGTTGGCTACCTTTGAACGCTGGAAAATCGTTGATCCGGCCAAGTTTTTCAAACCGTCCAACCTGTTTCCGATTGCCTTGGGAAGGTCCGATGATATA
>CAZMDM010000290.1:0-5558 GCA_964564775.1 uncultured Desulfonema sp.
GCATATTTGCCTGATGCGGCAGCACCCAATTCACATCATTTACTGATAAATTCAGGCGATTCAGCACGGAAGTCGCCACTTCGGTCATGCGGCGCACTGCATTGCTGAACAGATTTTTCGAAGACGGCATATCAGGATACAAATCCGCATTCGCATTGAAATCAGCCGGGTCATAATCAATGATCGGCTTTTTGCTGAAATCATAAATTTTCATGTGAATTCCGTTAAATGCCCCGCGTCCGTCCGCATGGGTTTCGGTCAGCAGAATTGCGGAATCATTGTCTGATCGCGATACTACAACTGCCGCAGCTCCATCTCCGAATAAAACCGTAACTGCCCGTCCCCGCTCGGAATAATCCAGAGCATTGGAATGAACTTCCGCACCGACCAGCAGTACATTCTGAAACATCCCGGATTCCACAAAAGACTGCGCCATCTGCAAACCGTAAATAAAGCCGCTGCATTGCTGACGAATGTCATAACACGGAATCAGACGGGCTGCCCATCCCAGCTTTTCCTGCAAAAACATTCCCGCGCCGGGAAAGAAAATATCCGGGCTTAAGGTTGCAAAAATAATGCAGTCAATTTCTTCCGCACTCACCTCTTGTTTGGACAAAAGATTTTCAACCGCAAGCTTGGCAATATCCGATGTGGTCTGTCCGGGACTGACATATCGTCGCTCGCAAATCCCGGAACGCTGGCGGATCCATTCATCGCTGGTATTGAGTTCTTTGGGGAGATCATCGTTTTTTATTATATTTTCTGGCACATACATTCCTGATGATCTGATATATGCTTTATAGCCCATAAAAAAACCTCTTTCAATGCAAAATTCAAAATGCAAAATCAGGCTGTTCATTTTGCACTTTGCACTTTGCACTTTACACTTTGAACTGTTTCAAACTCTTTGTCAGAGTTCGAAACAACTCTTCTCGCTTCACCGGTTTTGTCAGATACGCATCAAACCCGAAAGATCCGATTTTTTCTTTGTCCTGTGCCATGGCTCTGGCTGTCAATGCAATGATGGGAATATGTTTTAAATTCTCATCTGCCCTGATCCGCGCTGTGGCTTCGTATCCATCCATGACCGGCATACTGATATCCATCAGGATGATGTCGGGATAATGTTGTTTTGCCAAAGAAACTGCATTTTCACCGTTTTCAGCTTCCAGAATGCGGGCATTTGTGTGTTTGAAAAACGACCGGATTAAAAAGCGGTTCATATCCACATCATCGGTAATCAGAACACGGATGTTGTCAAAGCTGACTTTTTTATCTGTGTCCGCGGGATTGACCCAAGTTTCGGCAATCTTGTTCGGAGCAACGGAAATCTGATGAAGAATGATTTCGAATCTGCTGCCCTTTCCCTGCTCGCTTTTTAGCGTGATATTTCCGTTCATCATTTCGACAAGCCGCTTGGTGATTGCCAGTCCCAAACCTGTTCCACCGTATTTTCGGGTACTCTGCCCGTCTTGCTGGCGAAAAGATTCGAATATACTTTCCTGAAATTCCGAAGAAATTCCGATTCCCGTATCTTCTACGGCAAGGATCAGATCGGGTTTGCTGGGATCGTCCGGCACGGAATAGCCAATAGCTGCCGAAAGCCGGATGTAGCCTTTTTCCGTAAATTTGACCGCATTGCCGATCAGATTGAACAGAATCTGCCGTAAACGGACTTCATCCAGCAGCAGATTTTCAGGAATATCATCGGATATTTCCATAATAAAATCGAGCTTTTTTTCGGTTATCTGAACATGAAACATCTTTCGGATTTCATCGAAAATTTTATGCGGATTCACAGGTTCACATATAATCTGCATTTTTCCCGCTTCGATTTTGGACAGGTCAAGAATATCGTTGATCAGTGTCAGAAGGCTTTTGCCGCTGGATTCGATGGCTGCCAGATATTCTCCCTGCTGCGCATCACATACGGATGCTGCCAGCAGTTCCGTGAATCCCAAAATCGCATTCATGGGGGTTCGGATCTCATGGCTCATGTTTGCCAGAAATTCGCTTTTGGCGCGATTTGCCTCCTCGGACTGCATCTTGGCTTTCTCAAGATCACGGGTGTATTGATGCAGCCTCTCATTCATCCTGAGCAGTTCGGCGGTCCGCTCAGATACGGATTCTTCCAGATGAAAGCGGTACTGATTGGTGGTTTCGAGCATCTCGTTGAATACAAAGCCCAATTCACTGATTTCGTCTTTGGCATCGGAAACAAAGCGGGCATGAAGATTTCCGGTTTTCACTTCCCGGATGACCTCTGACAATCTGTTGACCGGATTGATAATTTTGATTTCTATCACTTTCAGAATCAGGATCAGTATCGCAAAAATAATGATGACAGACACCAGAAACAACTGATGCAGCGTGATTCTCAGGCGGTTTCCGGTCAGAAGTGCGTTCGAGGAAATCTGCTGTGCTGAAAAAGACATCTGTGAAAACAGATTGAGGATTTCCAGGCTGATTGCATCGGACTGAGTGTTCATTTCCCGAATCTCGTATTCCGAAAGTCCCCTATTCTGAGCGGATTGTCTGAAAATCTCCTGATATTTCACCAGCAGTTCGGATATCCGGCTTAATCTGTCTGTGAACTGCTCTCTGAACAATTTCGGATCAAAAGCCCTGATCCGGGTATGAAGGTATTCGATCACAGATAAAAACTGATTATCCGCAGCCTCATATCGGTTGGTAAGAATCGCCTGTTCCCAAAACTTCAACTCCCAAAATTTCTGCTCAAAATCTTTGATTTCGTGTCTGATTGCGGACGCCGCATGTTCCTGTTCTGAACTGTCTGCCATTTTTTTTAAAAATACGGCAAGTTCGGCATAGCCGATACAGAACAGCAAGACCAGCAGTCCGACAAGAATATAAAATGTTTTTTTGATTCCTCTGAATGTCTTCATTGACCGGATAACCTTTTTCCCGATGTCAGTGAATCTAGAAACATCTGAATATTCTGCCAATATCCGTGCGCGAGCTGAATCGTATTGTGATCCGCACCATCGAAAACTTTCCGAATCACCTTTCCGCCCCACTTTTCGATCAGTTTCTCCGAATGAAGAATCGGAATGGTCGAGTCTTCTGCGGCAATCAGTGCCAACATTGGCGTTTTCACTGACGGCGCAATTGTTTCGGAATCAAACGGATGTTTCAGCAGCAAACTGATCGGCGCAAACGGATAGATTTTCTGTGCCACATTTCGGATACTGTTGTATGGAGATACCAGAATCACGCCAGCCAACGGTCGCTGTGAGGCAAGATGAACTGCCACACCCGATCCCAGACTTCTTCCCATTGCCACGATTCGGCTTGCATCCACATCCTCACGACCTGCAATATGGTCATAAATACTCAACGCATCGTCAAACAGATTTTTTTGCGATGGCTTTCCTTGACTCAGACCGTATCCTCTGTAATTCATCAGCAAAACCGCCCAGCCCTTCAGATGCTCGAATTCGAATATCTGTTCTGAAACATCTTCGGCATTGCCCCCGAAATAGATGATGACCGGCATTTTTTCAGCATCTGAACGCTTATGAAACCATCCGTGAAGCCGGACATGATCCCGCGTAGTCAGCCACAGTTCGGCATTCGGAAATTTTTCCCGGATGAGTTTCAGAAAATAATCATCTGTCCGGGTACGGATAAACAGCATTTTCTCCTGAAACAGATACATCAGAAGCCATACAATCAGCAAAATGGCAATGAAAAGCCGTACCGCAGTACTCAGAAAAGATTGGATCAGCGGCATAACAGCATCCGTCCCCAAAAAGAGTCTATACTATTCCGAATATCAATCGAATTTTATAACTTTTTTCGCACTTTCGACCAATTGCTCTCCCTTGAACGGCTTGACAATATAATCCGATACCCCAAGGTCCTTGATCTGAGCAACATTTTCTTTGACACCTTCAGCAGTCAGCATAATCACCGGAATATCTTTCATTCCGTATTCGTTTCTGAGTTTGTCGAGCATTTCATCGCCCCTCATCACCGGCATATTCACATCCAACATAATAATGTCCGGTTTTTCACGTAAAGCTGCCTCAAGCCCTTCTTCGCCATTTTCAGCTTCGACGATCTGACATTTCAGAGGGGTGAAGGTTTTTTTTATCAGCATTCGGATCATCTTGCTGTCATCCACTGCAAGAATTTTCAGAGCCATAGCATCTCATCCTCGAAATAAAGTTGTTGAAAAAAATATCATTCAATGCTTATTTATAGGATGTTTGGTATTTTGTGCAAGGTTTTTCTAATCCGTATTTCAAAAAAATGATCCCGGAGGGACTCGGATGAAAATTTCAGACTTCACTATCGGCACACGGCTTATTGTCAGTTTTCTGATGGTTATTGCAATTATGGGCGGAGCTACGACATATCAGATCATACAGATGAAATATCTATCCGAATTATATGATAAAAATGCTATTCGTGATAAAGAAGCTGTTGCTGTCAAAGATATTGCTAATCGTCTTTCGGAATTATATACGATTATGGGAGATTCAATTATCAATCGGAATTTGGAAGAAAGCCGGAAATTATTTCATCAGGCAAAACTGAATGCACAGAAAGATATTGCCTCTGTAAAATCCATGACAGATACGCAGGAAGAAAAGGCATGGGCGGAAATGTTTTCAGATAAATATCAAAATTATATAAAAATATTTGAAGATCAGATGCTTCCGCTTCTGAAAGAAAATACCGAAAAAAATGCAGAACATATCCGAGAACTGGATGAGCAGATTGATACGGTTCGTGAAACCGCCAAGTCTCTGCTGGACAATATCAGTCAAGCGTTCTCAAAAGAAGAGGAAGAATCCAACGCTATATTTGTCTCCACGCATCAACAGACGATCCGTTTAGCTGTGATTCTGAGCATTTCCGGGATACTGATCGCTCTGATTCTGGCATATCTGATTACCCGTTCGATTACAAAGCCCTTGTTGGAAGCCGTATCGATCAACCGGAAACTCGCGGACGGCGATCTGAATATCGATATTGACGCGGATCGCAAGGACGAGGTGGGGCAGTTATTGGCTTCTATGGATAAGATGCTTGTATCGTTGAAAAAAATTATCTTCCATATTCAGGATGGAACCCAGAGAATGATGCAGATGGCGGAAATCATGGATTCATCCGCACAGCAGCTGACATCGGTCAGCGTTCAGACCAGTTCCGGTGCGGAGGAATTGTCTCAGGGTGCGAGCGAGCAGGCATCTTCCACAGAAGAAGTGTCGTCTTCGATGGAACAAATGCTTGCCAACATCAGCCAGAATGCGGATAATGCCAAACAGACCGAAAAAATTGCCCTGAAATCCGCTTCCGATGCTCAGGAAGGCGGAAAAGCGGTTGATGAAGTGATCTCGGCGATGAAATCCGTAGCCGGAAAAATTCTGATTATCGAAGAAATCGCGCGGCAAACCAATCTGCTTGCCTTGAATGCCGCTATCGAAGCTGCCAGAGCCGGAGAGCATGGAAAAGGATTTGCAGTTGTCGCCTCGGAAGTCAGAAAACTTGCGGAAAAAAGCCAGAAAGCTGCCGCGGAGATCAATCAG
>CAZMDM010000291.1:0-4924 GCA_964564775.1 uncultured Desulfonema sp.
CAATAATGATCGGTGCTGTTTATCGGTCCGGCAGTGTTGAAAAATCGCATGTTGAGTCCTGATTATTTGCTGTCTTCTTCGGTCATCAGTCGATAAGTCCTGAAACTGTATCGGAAATCCTCTTGCAGAAACACCGTAACATCAACTTTTTTCAGCAGAATCTTTTTATCAAATTCGGAAGCGGTTTTGCCTGAACCAGATGCTTTCGAAAAAGATGTTCTGCTTTTATCGGATTCAGATTTTTTCGAGTCGGAACCCGATTTTTTATCTGATTTTTTCTTATCAATGCTGCTGGGAACCGTTACCTTGGTTTCCTCGACCGCGATCTCCCAGCGATATCCGGGATACTGATACCCGAAATTTCCGCTGCCGCTGTCCTGATCTTTGGGAGGTTTGGTATCGAATTCCGCCATTTTGCTTTGGGCAAGCATAGGCGCAAGGGTGTAGAATTTCACCATTTCACTCATTCGGATGGTTTGAGAGTGCATTTTATACACCGATACCAGCACGATAGACATCATCGCAAGAGCTGCCATCACCTCCAGCAGAGTAAACGCATCAGTCTTCGAAATCCGCATACCTGTCATAGCGCCTGACTTTGGATAGAAATGGTTCGATGAGAAAGGAAATTTCTTTATCCCCATCTTTGATATACAACATCACCTTATCGGAATATCCGCGTTTGTGAAAGCGGATTTCAGCATCCCCTATCGAAACCATGCCTCTGACCGGATATCGGACCCCTCTGATCCGAATATCATCGGAAAGCGGATATACCGGCGTTTTTCGAGCCTCTGCCAACTGCTCTTCGCTCATGCCCTCATGGCTGATCCAGAAGCCGCCTTCTTCCATATCCGCATGAAGAATATAAGTTGTCTGCTCCTGTAAAGCTTTCTGCTTCAGAGCAGGAACAGTCAAAAGAATCCATCTGGAAAGCTTTTTGCTGTCATCCGGAAGAGCAATTTCCTGAAACTTGGGAATCGCAAAAAACAGACTGACGCTGATGACCGCAATCACCGCCATCAATTCGAATAAAGTAAAGCCTTGTTCTGACATGAAATATCAATCTGCATCCCAACTATTTATATCTGCATTGAATCCGTCTCCGCCTGCCACACCGTCCGCTCCGTAAGAGCTTAAATCATAATCACCGTGAGTGCCGGGAAACAAATAGACAAAATCATTGCCCCAGGGATCTTTGGAAACTTTGTTTTTATCCAGATATCCGCCCTTGCGCCAGTTTTTCGCGCCTTCGGGCTGTTCCACCAAGCCCTGCAGGGAGGGGGGATATGTGCCGTTTTCCAGTTTATACATCTTCAGGGCAGCCCCCAAGCCTTGGATATCTGCTTTTGCCCGTTTCTGTTTGGCGATTTCGGGTGCGTCCATAATTTTCGGTACGATCAGACCTGCCAAAATACCCAGAATCACAATTACGACCATCAGTTCGATCAGGGTGAACCCCCGATGATTCAGCAGTTTATCTTTTTTTCGGTTCATGATGTTCCGATCCTTTCTGTTGATTAAGTTTCCGATTCAGGATAAAAATTTTTTTCAAGAACCTGCCCAATCGTGTAAGGACAGGTTTCGGGAAACTCGGATTCTTTCATTCCGGTGTCGCTGACAGCAACGGATATGCCGATGTCATACGCACGCGATAGCCTATCTTCAAGCTCATGTTTCAGGCTGGGACTTTCTTCCAGCAATTTTCTGATTCGCTTACGCTGTTCATCAATTGTGCCTCGCCAGTTTGTCGAGCGTTTATCGGGTTGAAACTGCCATTTCAGAAGATGTCCGAGCAATACTGCTAAACGGTTATCCAATGCACGTTTTTCACTTCTGCTCATGCCTTCCAATTCCTCAGCGATATTCCCAATATCCGCTTCTTCAAATCTGCCTTCGCGAAGCATACGGGCGTTATAGATCAGCCATAAATAAAAATCATTGTTATAAGCTATTGATACATCCATTATCTCACCAACTGGTTCATTTCAAAAATCGGCAGACAGACAGATAACACGATAAAGCCGACAATAGCCCCCATAATCAGGATCATAATCGGTTCCAGCAGTGATGTCATACTCATCACTGCCGACTCTACCTCGTTTTCATATACATCTGCTATTTTATTCAACATTCCCTCCAATTCACCGCTTTGTTCTCCGACCTGAATCATCTGAATCGAAAGTCCGGGAAACAGTTTGCTCTCTGCCAAAGATACACCGAGTCCCTGACCCTTGCCGACACTTTTGGCAGCTTCGGCAACCGCTTCTGACAACAGCACATTTCCCACAATATTTCGGACAATATCGAGCGCGGACAGCATGGTAACACCGTTTTCGAGCAAAGACCCCAATGTTCTGGTAAATCGGGCAATGGCAAGTTTCCGCACCAGCATGCCGATGCCCGGCAGCCACAGCATGAATTTATCGGTCAGATATCGCCCTTTTGCCGTACGTTTCAAAATTCTGACGCCGATAAACAAAAGCACAATAAAAATCAGCATCACCCACCAGTATGCTTTCATAAAAATCCCCGCGCGGATCAGAATCCGGGTCATCAAGGGCAGCACCTGCTTCATATCCTTGAAAATTCCTGCAATAGTCGGCACAATGAAGGTCATCAAAAAAAACAGAACTCCCGCGCCGATCAGAGACATCAGTATCGGGTATGCCATTGCTGCCCGGATACGGTTTTTTAGAGCCTGCTGTTTTTCGGCAATATCCGCCAGACGTTCCAAAACGATTTCCAGAGTTCCCGAAGATTCTCCGGCAGAAACCATATTGATATACACCGGTGAAAAAATATTGGGATACAGCGACAGAGTCGAGGCAAAACTGTTGCCTTCCACGATAGAGTCTTTGATTTTGGAAAGCGTTTTTTTGAAAACATGGGATTGGGTTTGGGGAATCAGGGCATCTATGGCAGAAACCAACGGAAATCCTGCGCCGATCAAGGTGGCAAGCAGACGGGTCATCATGGCAACCTGAGACGCTCTGACCCGTGCAAACATTCTGCTGAAATTCTCAAACCACGAGCTTTTCTTTCCATATACGGCAGTTTCTCTGACTTCTCTGATTCCGGTCGGATAAATCCCGGAATTGCGAAGTTTCTGCCGGGCTGCGGTGGCACTTTCCGCGTCTATGACACCGGTGCTGGTCTTTCCCTTCGAAGTCAGGGCGCTATATTCATAAACAGGCATGTTTTTTCAATCCACACCCCTGCATAAGGGCGACAGTCAAATAATCAGGATAAAAAGCATTTTCTATTCCGAAGTTTATCATATTCCTATTCGAGAGGATTTTCAAGAGAATAGTGTAATAATCCCGCTCAGATTCGATGTTCAGACAATATATCTCATAAAAAGGCAGAATGTCAAGGCTATCCCCGCCTCCGAATCTTCATTTGACTTTCCTTTGGCGCATGTATTATAAGGATACAAATCATTTATATAAAATTTTAATGTTAAACTCTGAATTTACTGATGAAACCGATAATTCTCGTTACAGATGACGATATGGCACACCGCACCATGCTCAAGGCATTGCTGGGTGGATGGGGCTATGAGATTATCGAAGCAGATGACGGATCCTCAGCTATCGAAAAGGTCAGAGAGCGGGCTTTTGATCTAATTCTGATGGATATCCGCATGATCAAAGTCTCCGGCATAGAGGCGTTGGATAAAATCAAAGCGTACAATCCTGCGATTCCGGTGATTATCATGACGGCATATTCCTCGATAGAAACCGCTATCGAGACCTTGAAAAAAGGGGCTTATGATTATCTGACCAAGCCTTTGGATTTTGATAAGCTCAAACTCACCATTCACCGGGCAATGGAGCATCTGAAGCTGAAAGAGGAAAATCGTCTGCTGAAAGAAAGTCTCGGAAAGCAGTTCGACCGCCAGAATATTATCGGCAGAAGTCCGGTTATGGTGAAGCTGCTGGAAACTGCGGCACAGGTGGCGCCGTCCGAAGCAACCGTGATGATTCGCGGAGAATCCGGCACCGGAAAAGAACTGATTGCCGGAGCCATTCATTTCAACAGCCCGCGAAGAGAGGGACCTTTTGTCAGAATCAACTGCGCCGCGATCACGGAAACATTGTTGGAATCCGAGCTTTTCGGGCATGAAAAAGGCGCATTTACCGGAGCGGAGCGGCGAAAAGAAGGCAAGTTTGTTCTGGCAGACCACGGAACGCTGTTTCTGGATGAGGTCAGCGAAATGGCAATGACCATGCAGGCAAAGCTGCTCCGGGTGATTCAGGAACGCGAAATCATGCGGGTCGGCGGTGAAAAAGTCATTCCGGTGGATGTGCGGATTATCACAGCCACCAATAAGAATCTGAAAGAGATGATCCGGGAAGGAACGTTCAGGGAAGACCTGTATTATCGCCTCAATGTCGTGGAATTGGAAATTCCTCCCTTGAGAAAGCGGCGCGATGATATACCGATATTGGCACAGCATTTTCTGGAGATATTCGCCGAAAAAAACCGGAAAACCGTCAAAGGCTTCAGTCCTGCGGCAATGAATACGCTGATCCGATCCGAATGGCAGGGAAATGTAAGAGAACTGATGAATGCCATAGAGCGTGCGGTGGTACTGACGCGTTCCGAATATCTGGATATATCGGATTTTCCTATGCTGGACGATTCGGAAACAGAGGAAGAGGCACTGCCGAATATCGGATTTTCCAACACTTCCTCACTGGACGATGTGGAAAAAGCTGCGATTTTAAGGGCTTTGGAAGCTGCTGACAGCAATAAAAGTGAGGCTGCGCGGCGTCTGGGCATTACCCGGAAAACTCTGCGCCTCAAATTGAAAAAATACGGTGTTGCGGATTAATGTTTATCAGGAGTTTTTGTATGAAAAAAATTCTGGTCTTGGGCGCGGGACGGGTTGCGGGTCCCCTGATACGCTATTTGCTGG
>CAZMDM010000292.1:0-23900 GCA_964564775.1 uncultured Desulfonema sp.
GAAAATCAGAGCCTTTGAAAATTACTGCCTAATGTGAGTTATATGAACGCTGAAAAATATTCTGTCATAATCCGTAAAAAATCACAAGAGCATCATTTCATGAAAATTCGCAAGAGCCATTGATACCACCGTAACGAACGATTCCAACAGATGCTCATCTTTATGAAGCATAAACGAAATCTTATCTTCCGGCGTCAGCACCAGAACCCCCATGACAATATCCTCTTTTACTCTTAATGGGATAAACATTGAATCGGATGAAGCAAAAGTCTGGGTTCGAAATCCGGAGCGTTCTTTATGGATATATGCCCATTGTGCCATGCTCATTTCATGCGAATCTGGAGGCCGTGTATCGGAAGAGCATTTCACCGTTCTCAGTATCATTGTTCTGTCCGGCAGAAGAATACAGGTTTTTGCATCGAATAGTTCCGAAACCGTTCTGACAATCCGGCTGAGAAGCTTTTCGAAATTCTGAGATTGAAGCAGTTTTTTGCTGAAATCATAGAGTATAGAGATGAATTTTTCACGCTCTTTTGCCGATTCGCTCTGTTTTTTGACAATATCTGCAAGAAAACTAGTCGTGATTCCGACAAACAGAAGAATGGCAAAGGTGATGAAAAAATGCTTGTCGTAGATATAAAATGTAAAATACGGTTCGGTAAAAAAGAGATTGAATGCCAGCACACTGAACACGGAAGCCAATATGCCGCTGAGCATTCCTGAAGCCATACTGCTCAGCACAATCGGAATAATATAAAGCATCCCGATGTCGTTCGTATGCAGAAATGTCCGCATGAAATAAAGGATAAGCGTAAGTATTGATACGCTGACTATGCTTATGCTAAAAGCTCTTACGGAAAATTTCTGAATTTTTATATCTGATTTTTCTCGGATCCGTGGACTGATGTTTTCCTGATGCCCGGATGCGATAAGAACCTGAATCGGATAGCTTTTACGCACTATTTCCTCAATAATCGAGCCTTTTATGATCTGCTCTATGCGGGATCGCTGGGAATATCCGATAACCATCAGCCGGACATTTTTCGATTTGGCAAAATCGGTGATTGCATCCGATATGCTGTTGCCGCTTAACCGAATGATTTTCGCGCCCAATTCTTCCGCAAGATGAAGATTGCGGTTCAACTGATCCCAGCCTTTGTTGATTCCTTGAGGAGATTGGACATAGACCGCAAACCATTCGGAACGCAGTTCATCCGCGTATCGGTGGGTAATTCGGATAAGTTCCTGTGAGGACGGGCTGCCGCTGACGCACACGAGCAGTTTCGATCCAGCAGGAATCGCGCCGTTTACTCCGTGCGCCTTTTTGTAAGTCAGAATATCGTCTTCCACGCGATTTGCCGTATATCGCAGCGCAAGTTCCCGAAGCGCAAGCAGATTTGCCTGTTTGAAAAACCGGCTTGCCGCGGTTTTGGCTTTTTCGGGAACATAGACTTTTCCTTCTTTCAAACGCTGAAGCAACTGATCTGTAGGAAGATCAACCAGTTCGATCTTATCTGCCATGTCGAGAATTTTGTCCGGCACAGTTTCTTTTACCCGAACTCCGGTAATCTGATAGACAATATCGTTGATGCTTTCGAGATGCTGGACATTCAGGCAGGTGAAGACATGGATTCCCGCGTTCAGAAGCTCTTCGACATCCTGATACCGCTTTTCATGCCGGGAACCCGGGACATTGCTATGCGCAAGTTCATCCACCAGCACATATCCGGGTTTTCTCGCCAGTATGCCGTCCAAATCCATTTCTTCGAGCATAATGCCGCCGTACTCTGTCTTTTTTCGGGGAAATACATCAACCGCAAACAGTAACGCTTCGGTTTCCTTGCGTCCATGCGTCTCGACAATTCCGGCGATCACATCCTCTTTATTCTCGCATAACAGCATGGCTTCGGACAGCATACGGTAGGTTTTTCCGACACCTGCGACATAGCCGAGAAATATTTTCAGGCGTCCTCTGGTGGATTTTTCACTCTGTATGCCTTCTTCACGGACAAGATTTAGAAAATATTCAGGATTTTTTCGATTATAGTCGCTCATCGGTTTATATTATTCCTGCATTCAAGCGCAGGATTGAGCCCACACAGTATCTCAAAACTCTATCTGTTCGGCATCATTCCACCTCAGAATTGCAGCGGCTGGCTCGGTGCGCCGGTTCCCAATGCCTGAGATTGTGCAGAAATGCTTTGGCTGACAAACTGCGCCAGTTTTGCAAGCCTCTGTGCGGTTGCATCCCCCGCATCTACAAACTGCGTCAGATTCGCTTCCACCTGAAACGTGGTCAGCGCATGTCGGACATCTTTTGCATATTTGTCATTGGGATTGATCAGCCCGACCAGTACCGTAACCAGCGATTCGATTTCCTCTCCGCTGACCGCATCTCTGATTTTATCCGCAATGGCTTTGGGCGTCATGGTCGAGGCATTGTCCATGCCGTCAGTGATGATATACACGCATCCGTTCACCTCGAAATCCTGCTGAATCAAGCGTTTTGCCATTTCCAATGTGGCAGATACACCGGAATATGCGGCATCATACAACGCAGTCATGCCGAGAGGCTTGAAAGCTTTGTACTCTTCCGGCTTGATGTCGGACAGCAGCTTGAATCCGTGAATTTCCTGAAGGCTGGTGTTGAAGGTCAGAAGGCGCAGCAGCAGATTTTCGGCTCTGGGGCTTTTTTTGCACGCTTCGACGATTTTTTTAACGCAGTTGAGCAGTTCTCCGGCAAAGGGAATCACGCTGGAAGTAATATCCACCACAATCGTTACCAGCGTATATTCGGTTGCGCCGAGATCATCCATGCGGACCGCAGAAAAGGTAAATGTTCCGGGTCCGGCAATCTGAAGGGTCTGCATATTATCCAGTTTGGGCATGATGTACTCCGTAAGTGCAAAGTGTAAAGTGCAATAATGAAACGGTTATGCCAGAAACTCTTTGGTTGTGGAGACTTTCATTCCGCGTTTTATCATTTCTTTCATAAAACTTTCGGTCAATAGCTCGAAATCTTTTCCCGGAACCGGAGAGGTGGCATCGGTCAGAAGCACGAATTTTCTGATGTTTTCCTCGCCGAAATTGTTGGCAATATCGCGCACTGTGTTTGCCACGCAGAAATTGAGCGCCTCGCCGCAGAGTGCAATGATGTCGGCTTGCTCAAGAGTCTGAATCAAGCGGGTGTTGAGCATGGTCGAGGGGTCCTGCGGATCGGGAACATCTGCCTGAACCGCGCTGTAATGCTCGGTGTAAATATTCGAACCTTTGGTTACATAATCCACCATGCAGAAATCTTTTTCCCATTCGGTCAGGGCATCGAACAGCGCGGGATATACGCCGTATCCCCAACTGCCGATCAGACAATGCGGGGGCCAGACCACCAGCGCATATCGCTGATTGTTTTTCAGGGATCGGACATATTCCAACGCCCGTTTCTGAAGCTGCGGATTATGCGCGCGCCATCTGCCGTTTTCCACATCTTCAGCGCTGATCAGGGTAAAGGGCTGGGGATGATTGCCATTCGAATCCGTCCAGTAAATCGGATGTGCCACATCCACATAATGATGGGTATCCAGCGTAACATGGATGTCGGTGATTTTGCTTTTTAACCTGCGGATCATCACTGCAAGACGATCCATATCCTCAGCCGCGCCCGGAACATACAGCGCGCCTTTTCTGTCGCAGAAATCATTCTGAGGATCGATGATGAGAATCCGTAAATCCATAAGATGAGCTCCTGATGTAAGGGTAGATTTTCTATTTTACACGGGTCTTACAGGATAGGAAAGGAAAATTGCAGATTATTTCCTCCCCAGTGCATTGAGCGTCAGCATGATCGGTCTGTCTTCCTCCCCCTGATCGCACAGACGGATGGGACCCGGATGGCGGTAATTGTCGTCCCCGGGATCTGCTGCAAGCCATTTTTCCCGAAGTGCTTTGACCACTTGAAACGCCACAGAATTGACATCCACGATGCTTTTTTCGATCACCAGAGACAATTTGCCCCCGCGCTCTTCCAAGTGCATGAGAGGCGCAATCGGAATGCCGATCGGTTCCCACTGATCAAACGGGAGTTCCAGATTTCGGATGGCTGCCATCTGACCGGTCTCACCGCTGGCAATCAGGCTGAATACGGTCAGTCCGAGATTGTAGGTGTACATGCAGTCGAATCGCGTAGGATTGCTTCCCCGTCCGTCATAGCCGTAAAAATGCAGCTGCGTTTTGAAGCTCGGAACGCTTTTTTTGTAAATTTTTTCGATAGCAGGGGGAATTTTGCCGTTTTCCGCAATCGCCCCGCCTTTGACCAATGCCTGTGTCAGAGTTTTGGCAGAAATGATCGAGCGTCTGACCAGCAGATATTCCTCGCCGTAATTCCGAAACAGAATGTTGCCGTAGAAATCAGGATCAAGCCCTTCTTTTTTCAATATTTTTTTATAGTAATCCCGATGAATGCCGATCTTATACGTTCCGTTTTCCCGAAGTTCTTTGAGATAATTTTTCACCAAGCCCATGACAATCTTATCGGTTTCCACCAGAGAAAACTGAAAATTGCCATGACTGTCTCTTTCGGTCAGAAGACCTTCTTTGAAAAAATCGGGAAGATCATTAAACAGATCCATATCCCGGCTATTCCACACCGCGATATCACCGCTTTCTCTTGCCTGACGCTCGAATTTCCGCAGATAATCCATCTTATCTTCCAATGTCGGAAAATCCGCATGAAACTTGGTGTCATGGGTGCGGTTGTACATGGCGATAATGGTGTTGAGTTTGATAATAAATACCTGAATCTCATTGATAAATTCCAAAACACCTTCCGGGATGACCATCACGCCGTAATTTTTTCCAACTGCCGCGCGGCGCACAATGCCATCACAGATTACACGGGACAGATGCCTAAGCGTCATGCCGTAAGCCGTATAATCGGTCGTACCGTCTTTCTGAGCTTTTTCAAGCCGTTTCGGATCCGTATAATTTGCCAAATCTTCACCGATAAAGGTCATGTTGGCATGGGTTTGAAGCGCGACTTCCAACGCGAGAAAGCTCGCCACTCTGCCCATGACTTTGCAGATATGCCAGTATTTGACATCGGAACTGCCATCGGTGCAAAGATTGCTGATCGAGCCTGCAAATGCCCGTGCCGCGCTGTGAAACCCGAAAGACATGGCACACAGCATATTGCCGTTTTTGTCCCTGACCTGAATATCGCCGTCAATGGTTTTGGGAACGCCGATGACCTGTATCCGGTCATGGAACATTTCCTGCGCTAAAAATGCGGCATTGGTGTTGGAATCATCTCCGCCGACAACGACCAGTGCATCCAGTTTCATGTCTTTGCAGGTTTCTTTGGACAAAGCCATTTTTTTATCCGTATCGATTTTGGCTCTGCCGGTCTTGATCATGGTGAATCCACCGATATTTCTGTACGCGTTCACCATATCATCCGTCAGTTCGATAGCTTCATTTTCCATGATGCCATCGGGTCCCATCAGAAAACCGAAAATTTTATTCTGAGGATTGGCTTTTTTGGCAGCATCGTACAATCCGGCAATCACATTATGACCGCCGGGAGCAGGTCCGCCCGAAAATACAATGCCGATATTGCGGGCTTTGCCAAATTGCGCTTTTACGGATTCATCCGGCGAATCCGTGCCTCGGATCCGCTGAACCTTGTTGAAGATGATGTTGGGAAGTTTCCGCTTGGCTTCCGGGTCAATTTCGAATTGAAACTCGTCTGTGGATTCTGTAAAGGTATAAGGTTTTAAGAAAGCATTACATATCGGTGGTTTGTATTGTCTTCGTTCAATGACTTCCTCATTGACATTATCCGTAACTTTCAGAACTTGGGGATCATTCAAAAGCTCTTCGATCATCATGGCATCCTCCGTGATTTTTTTGAATGCAAAGTGTAAAGTGCAAAGCGTAAAGTGTAAAGAAAAAAATATCAATAGTTGAGCAGCAGCTAACGCGGGTGGAGTGTGATAAACAGACATCGCCCGGGAGATTTAACTCAACTTTTCTCTTTGCGGTCGGGAAAAATTTTTCCTTTGCCAAATTCGGGAAAACTCAGCAGCAGATCCACCCGAAGCTCGTCTGCATGAGGATATCGTTCATTCATATCCGTCTTCAGACAATTCAGGATAATCGTTTCGAGATTTTTCGGAATATCGGGAACAATATTATGGGGCGGAACCGGCGGAGTCTGTGAGATCGTTTCAAAATAATTGACCAGAGGATCATCGTAAAACGGGAAACATCCGGTGCAAAGTACATAGAGCAGTACGCCCAATGCCCAGACATCGCTGATAACTCCGCTTTTTCCGGTAAATTGTTCCGGTGCCATATACTGACGTGATCCATAACCCGGATCCTTGAGGCTGTAATGAGATAAATCTCTGGCAACGCCGAAATCGAGCAGTTTCAAATTACCCGAAGGCGTGATCATCATATTGTCCGGCTTGATGTCCAGATGAATGATTTTCATCCGATGGGCATAACTCATCACATCCAGCAATTGCAGAAATGCTTTTTCCCGTGAGGCAGAATCCATGCCTTTGTCCAGACATTGCTGAAGTGTCAGTCCCGGAACAAACTCTTCGATGAGAATGACCTTCCGTTCTTCTTCCACAACTTCGATCAGATGTACCGAATTGGCATGAGATTCCATGCGTTTCAGAATTGCAGCGGCTCTCAAAAAGCGGATATTCAGACGGGTTGAGTAGGGGATTTTGGCAACCGCAAATTCATTTCTGTCCGGGCTTTTCAGCATCCAGATTTCTCCGCAATGTCCGAAGCCCAAAGCTTTTACTTTGTTCCATTTCTGAAAAATCGGGGTATTGCGGTTTATTGAAAGCAGCAGAGACTTAGGGGAAAAATATTCCAAACCTTTGTGAAGTTTTTCGGAAATACGCTGCCATAAGGAAAGTTCGGATGTATTCGGATGAGGCATTTCAGTACCGGAGCGGACAATCGCATGTCCCCATTCCAGCATCACATAAAACTGGATCGCGAATGCGGATTCATCTATGGGCAGAACCCAATAATCATCTGCTCCCGCGCGGAGATAATCCGTAATTTCAAATGTCATATCCCACGGCACCAGCAGCAGCACCGGTACCGGATATTTCAGCATCTGTCTGATATGCCGCAATATCCGAATCGGCTGAGGGATATCTCCGATTCTGAAAATCACCAGACATATATCCGCCTCTTCGGAAAACAACGCGTTGTTTTCAATCTGAGCCATATCCGCGATACAGATATCCGTATCAAAAGAAGAGAGCAGACGACTGATAAACGCTATATCCTGGGGCATAAGTCCCAGCAACAGGACTTTTTCGGAATCACACAAACGAACTTTTCTCCTTCAGATGCACACTGACCGGAACACTTAAGTTTTCCTCGAGTTTGGCTTCGGCATCCCGAACCATTTTTTCAAGCGCTTTGATTTCATCGGAAAGCAGATCACCTGCGACAGCGATCCAAACCTCCAGATAATCTTTCCGTCCGCGCTGTTTCCTGACCCAAAAACGATATTGCGGCAAAAATCCAAGACTGCTTTCCAGATGACGCCGAATCTGCTGCTCATGCACTTTGACGCCGCTGATGCTTAAAATATCATCGCTTCTGCCATCCTGCCATGCAATTCGGGACAACGATCTTCCGCAGTTGCATGGCGCTTTGATCAGGCGCGCAAGGTCTCCGGTTCTGAATCGGATCAGCGGAAATGCTCGGGTGGTCAGGGTACTTAAGACCAATTCGCCGATTTCTCCGGGAGGTAGCACCTTTTCGGTCTTCGGATCAATGATTTCGGCAATAAAATGATCCTCATTGACATGCAGCCCGTCATGGTGTTCGCATTCGAAGGCAATCGCAGGACCCGGCACTTCGCTCAGTCCGTAATGCAGCCATGTACTGACATGCAGCTCTTTTTCCAATTGCTTCCGTGAATCCGCATCAATCCATTCCCCGACCAGAATCAGGGTTTTCAGACTCAGCGCAGTAGGATTGAGATTTGCCTTGAACAGATGATCTGCCAATTGAAACGCGGCGGACGGCGTGGTAATCAGGACAGACGTGCGATAATCCCTTAAAATCATGATCTGTTTTTCAGCAGACATGGCGGTATTCGGAATAACACCCGCGCCGATAGCTTCCGCGCCGTCCTTGTAATCTCTGCCCCAATTGGCAAGCCCCGCGTCCAGATGAATCTGCAAAATATCGTGATGATCCACTCCGGCTGCCTTGAGTGCGGTGGATACGATCTGCTGCCAGACCTGAAGGTCTGTCCGAGTATAACCGCTGACAGTAGGATTGTCGCCGGTTCCGGGCGCGGTGTGGATTCTGACAATATCGCGCAGCGGCACAGCAAACAAGTTATATGGATAATGTTCTGCAAAATGCGCTCGCTCCATAAACGGCAGCCGTGCAATATCTTCGGTATTTTCAATAATATTATCACTGCTTAAGCGATGCTGATGAAACGGCACATTGCGATATGCGCGGTTTAATGTGCTTTGTAATCGCTCCAATTGCAATTGGAGTCGCTCGGAATCCTCAGAGTTCGCAAAATTCTCCATAATCTTTCCCCAAATATGCGCGTTTGACTTCAGCGTCATTGAGCAAGTCAGACGCCTGACCTTCCAATACGATTTTTCCGGTTTCCAACACATAGCCCCGATCCGCAATCTGCAATGCGGCATGGGCATTCTGCTCGATCAGAAGAATCGTCAGTCCGTTTTGTTTCAGCGATATCAGCGTATCGAGGATTTTTTCCACCACCAGCGGCGCAAGTCCCATCGAAGGCTCGTCCAATAGCAGAAGCTTGGGGCGTGCCATCAAAGCTCGTCCGATAGCCAGCATCTGCTGCTCCCCGCCGGACAGGGTTCCCGCAGCCTGAGACGAGCGTTCCCTCAGAATCGGAAACATATCCATGATGGTTTCCATGTCCTCAGCCGCTTCTTTGTCAAGCCCTTTGCGATACATGGTGTATGCACCGAGTTTCAGATTATCCAGCACACTCAGCGGCGGAAAAATCTGCCTGCCTTCGGGAACCATGCTGATACCTTTTCGGACAATCTCCGGCGGATCGGCATTCTTTAACGATTTCTTTTCAAAGTCAATCTCGCCATCCCAGCCCGGAAGCAGTCCGCAGACTGCTGATAGCAGAGTGGTTTTGCCCGCGCCGTTGGCTCCGATCAGCGTGATCAGTTCTCCGGCTTTCACGGATAAGCTCACGCCTTTGACCGCCATGATGCGCCCATAATAACATTTCAGATTTCGGATGCGAAGCATAGGATTTTTCTTTCAAATACCGATAGTTTCTGAAATCCATTTCTCCAGAACCATTTTTTCTATTTCTTCAAGACAATGGTTCGGACACTTTTTTATAACATATTGTTTAAGCATGATTTTCATGTTTTGTACTTTACATTGTCGGATTACAGCTTCGTTCTCGCAGTAAATATCGAACATCACTTTTCTTTCGCTGAAATATGGGAGAAGTTCGTTTTTAAGATAAGTGATTGTTTGGATACTTCCTTTTTCTTTACGCAGAAGCTCATTCAGAAAATCGGTCAGCAGGTCTTTGTTGGCGTCCTCTCCGAAAAGCCACTTGAATCCGAAATCCGTGAAGGGATTGATCTAGCGTTCTTTTGTCATGGGCTATATCCTCCTAAGAATACGGAGAATTATCGGAAACTACGATATATTCTGATTTTATAGCAGATTTAAACTGTATATTTATAACACTTCCCTACCGAAAATTAAAATTTTAGCAATAAAAACAAGCTATTAACCTTTATATCCCTTCAGTCCGAAACTGCTTTTCTTACCGAAATCTAACCATGCGATGAAAAAACCGCTTTTTCGAGTCTGTCCGCGACATCCGCATTCGAATCTTTCATCAAATGAGAATAAACATTCAATGTCTGTATCGGTGTCGAATGCCCTAACTGAGTCTGAACGGACTTATAATTTTCTCCCTGATGAAGCAGGAGGCTTGCGAATGTGTGTCTCAGATCGTGAAATCGCATATCATCAGGCAATCCGGCTGTTTTCAGGGCATTTCTGAATCGCTTCAGAACTTTTTTACTCTGAAGATGTTCCCCTTTTTTATCAGGAAACACAAGCTCGGCAGTCAGATTCGCTTTACGCCATTCTCTGAGAGTCTGCATCATATCATCTCCCAAGTCTATCTTACGGCGTGAAGTGCGGTTTTTCGGTTCGTATATTGCGCCGTTATTGAAAGTACGCTCTATCCTGATCTGTTTCTCATTAAAGGAAACATCCGCCCATGTCAGACCTAACAGTTCTCCCTGTCGCGCACCTGAAAACACTGCCAATTTAAACAGACAGTGATACATCTGGTCTTTTTCGGCGTCAAGAAGCCGGATGATTTCATCATGGGTAAGAACTTTCCCCTCATGCTTACTTGTTCCGCGAGGGCGTTCAGCCGCAGACAAAGGGTTACTTCCGATATACCCGTGTCTGACAGCATAATTGAGAACCTGATTCAGCAGTCCGATGATATACCTCAAGGTTTTTATCGGAATTCCCTGTGTCTGCTTCTCCGTGATGAAGGATTCAACCATTGCCGTTGTGATCGCGCTGATTTTCACATCGGCAAATACCCCGAAATGATTGCGGATATAAGAATTGTAACCTGTAAAAGACGATGCTCTCAACTTCGGCTTTCTGTATTCAAGCCAGTCCTGACAGACTTTGCCGAAAGTCGGAATCTTCTTTGAAGGAATGTACACACCCTTAGCTATCAGTGCCAGAATCTCTCTTTCGGCAGCATCGGCTTCTTTACGGGTTGTCCCTTTCGGCAATGCCTTATAATGCCTTTTCCCAAACTGATCGTAATAATCAAGCACATACCGGAAATCATTCTTTCTTTTCTCCTTACGGACTGCCATAACTACCTCCACTCGAAATTGACATACAGCCGATCACCGATACGGATAAGTTCATCCGGGTTGCAATCACTGGCATCACCGGCAAGCAGTTCGATTTTCTTCTGATCGGCAAGGGATTTTATTTCAAGATCGAAGTGCGCCTTATCCATATCCGGGAATGCCGATCTGACAGCATCAATCCTGTAAGTGCGCGGCGGCGGACACAGGACACGCAGACGGCTTTCAAACGGGAATGCACAGGATGAATGCGGTGTTTCGGGCTTTGCCTTCGGTTTCCGTCCGCGCTTTTTCGGTAAAAGAACCACACCCGGCTTTATTCTTGCCGTCATTTCAGCAATCTTTTTCCGAGCGGTTTCCGGGTCAAATGTCTTGCCGACATAAACCCCGATATTCTTTCCGGCAAACTTTTTAAACAGTCTGACTTTTCCATCCTGTCCGTGAACTATTGTCCACCCCTCAAAATGATTCGGATTTTTCGGCACGCTGTTTGCAAGTCGGGCTGTCAGGTCTTCTATGGTTCTGTTTAACTGTGAAATCAGAGAATCCCGTTCTGCGATTTCACTCTGATAAGCCTGAATTTGCAAGCTCATATCGTTATTTTCCTTTCTCAGTTGATTAACTGTTACATTTTTATCAGATTGTTCAAGAGCGCGCTGTATCGTGCGCTTATCCCATTTTTCTTTTCCTGTGGAAGTGGGCATGTTCTCCGAATTAAACAGGTCTGCTATCTCCTGATATGTCATGCCCTGCTTTCTCAGTTCGGATATTCTCTGCAAAATGTTTTCTTCCATACCCACATCCTTTATTTTTTTCGTTAAAACTGTTCTTATAATACATATTAAATCGTAAATGTCAAGAAAAAAGTTTTATCAGATAAAAACTTACAAATCTGACAGCATCGGCAAGAGATACCCCCCCCTGATTTTATCTGAAGGTATCCCGGTCTGTTTTTCGGGGAAAACCGTGAATGAGACGGAAAACTCTTTTCTTGATTTTCCAAAAACTATCTTTTATATATGCCTGCTAAACTCAATCCACCACCACCCTCTCTCTATCAGAACACATGATATTGTATCATGTAAATCATGTCATAATCAATATGCTGTATTTTCAGTTTTTTATGCAAAAAACAGGTTGACAAATCCCGTTCAATATTGTTGTATGTAAAATACAACACCCTAAAAAACAGGAGAACAAAATGAGCGCGTTTAACAACTTGTTCGGTGATTTTTTTAAAGAAATGAGAATGAAAACGGGTATGACTTTGAGGAATTTCTGCGGGGTCAACGGCTTGGATCCGGGAAATATAAGCAAAATGGAGAGGGGGATGTCGCCGCCTCCGCAATCGAGAGACAAGCTTGAAAAATATGCCGACTATCTCAGAATTGATAAGTATTCTGAAGACTGGTACAATTTTTTTGATTATGCTCATGTTGCTTCCGGGAAAATTTCACCGGATATAATGAGCGATGAAGAACTTGTCAGAAAAATGCCTATGGTTTTCAGAACATTGCGGGGTGAAAAAGTCAATTCGGATAATCTTGATAAGCTCGTGGAAATGATAAGGGAGACAGATTGAAAGAAGAACTGGCAAAAGTTATCCCGAATGTTACCGGACTGATAGAAGAAGCTAAACGTTCAAAACTTTCCAGAGATGCCTATCTTTCGTATGCGATAGAAACCGTTGCCCAGAATCTTTCGGCAGTCTTCCATGCGTCTGTTGATGCGATAAAACGAAGGATCAGTTTTGATAAGCTTTACGGAATGATACCATAATGACATCCCTCCCGATCACATCTGATAAAGAAAAAAAGGCATGAGTTTCCCCATGCCCTTTTCTTATCAGACCTCCTTTTCAGCCTTCGGCTTCTTCTCAAAAATCTGAACCTTCGGATTCTCAAGGATGAATCCCCGCTTTATCCGCAATCCCAGACTCCCACTGATACTGCATACCCACAGAGGAAACTCCTGACTCGCTTTCACCAATTTTGTCCACAAGCCCGGTCTGATCGTAACCTGAACCACAGGCATTTCGATATGTCCGGTGTTCACATAGAAGCGAACCCAGTTGTTTTTCGGAATCGTAACCGGGTTTTTCGGAAGTTCATTGAATTTCACAGTGATTTCAATCCTTGCCGGTGTGAGTTTTGCCGGGTCAAGGAAATTTACAGGATGCTGCATGAATCACACTCCTTTATATTTAATCGTTAATCTGATATTCAAATCAGTGTTTGCAATATATCAGGTTGTTTGATTTAACCGTTATATTTATCAGACATGCTTCTCAATCCATGCCTTCACCTGTTTCACTCTTGCGCCTGACTTGCCTCCGAAAATTTCAATGGCAATCTGACTGAGAGATTTCCCGGATTCGTGCATTTCCACTGCCTGCTTTTCAGCCTTCGATTCGAATATCCGGCGCGGACACGGGGAAACGGATTCTTTCATGTCGGGGTCATATCCGATTCGGACATCATCACGCCGATCACCTTCATCACGGGTATCACGCCTGACACTCTCCCTTTTATCAGCCGGGAAATCATGCCGGGTGTCGCCGTGAGCAGCGTGATTGCCGTGATAGCCGATCAGCCGGAATTTCTCCGGCGCGGTCCCGATCACCATGCCCTCACCGGCAAGCTCAATCTCTGTGAACCGTTCCCCGCTTGCTTTATTGTGCCGACATACCGCAATCGCGTCGAAGCAGTCAAGCAGGTCATAACGCCCTTCAAGCCCGACAGAACCGGCTGTCTTGGATTGTCCGATGATGCTGATGAACTTTCCGTATTCCCGCCCTTCGATCAGAATCGGGAGCCATAAAGAAGCGAACTTCTTTATCTGCATATTCAAGACTGTCAGTTCGTCAATCCATACCCTGATCTGCCGCCGATCATCCTTCATCACCGATGTCAGGTCTGATAAGAAGGAGGTGATTTCAGCGTAATTGTGGTTCGCTCCGATCACCTTCGCTCCGAACCACTTGCCCTGATCGAATTGCGGCTTAGGGTCAATCACGAATACCTGACAACCCGATCTGATCTGCATATCTGCAAGATGAAACGCAAGATTCGTTTTTCCCGCGCCCTTGCCGCCAGCGATCAGCACGGAATCACACCGGGAAAGCAGGTCTAAGCTGTTTATGACACTGACATTTTCGGGTATCACAGGAGGCATATCACAGGAAATTTCAGCCTTCGGTGTCCGATGCTTTGCGAAGTACTGCGCGGTCCCGCTAGCATAATTCAGGACAAGCCCGGAATCCATATCCCGGATTCCAAAAGCCGCTTCATTCGATTTCTTCATCACCAGTGCGCGCATCAGATCAAGTTTCAGCCCGTGCGCTGTCAACCTCTGTGTCAGGCGTACAAGTCCGTAAGTGATACCCACTGCCGAGCTACCGATAAAGAAGAAGCGGACAATCATCACGGCAGCTTCATGGGAGAACACGCCGGAAAGAATCAGAAAGCCCGTGAAGCCGACCATGCAGACTGTGAAGAATTGCAGCATGATTTCGTCAAACCGTGTCATGTTCATTGCGGAATTCCTTTCATATTCGGAGTCTGATCGGTGAAGGCTTGCTTTTCACAGGGAATGCTGATAAAAGAAGACAGCCTATCACTTCACAGGATACTCCGAAGGTTACAGGTTATGCCGTGCCTGAAAGCGTTTTTCAGGCGCGGCGATTTTTTTTTGTGCATCTGAATCTGAAATTGCGATTAAACAGCAGTTGAAACACGCTTCAATCGGTGTTGAAATCACGAGTTATTGAACTTCAGTGCTGTCTGATACCCTTTAATTTCACTGAGATTCCACCTGCTTACAACTATACGTTCTCCTGAGTCCGTGATAATCAGGCAATTTCTGATGATTCTTCCGATTGCCTTAACAACACCGATCACACCCTGATAACGCATTGACTTGTTTCTGTAATTGCACATCACACGCATTCCGATTTCGGGGTATTTCATCTGTCTCTCCTTTCGATATCGAATTTCACATTCGGTTTTACCTCCTTTTTTCGGATATGCGGCATGATGAAGCCCTTCACAGAATCGGGGTTTTCAAGCCCGTAAGTGTTCTTTCCGTCAAGAAATTCTTTCAACTCCTTTGTGGTTTTCCACGATTCGGGCTTTTTTTCGAAGAAGCGGTCAAACAGACTCCCCAGTGCATGGGCTATCTCATTCACCCGATCATCCGCTTCATAGCTTTCCCGGAATGTGATGATAGCGGATTCCCCGCTTATTGCCTTCACAGACACGGTAGTCGAATCCCCGCGCCTTGCCCTTGCGATGTCTGTCAACTCCGCTTTCACGCTTTCAAGATCGCTTTCAAGCTCCTTTATGCGGTCATTCAGGCTGATACCCTTCGCAATGAGCTTCTGAATCCTGACTTCCTGTTCCGGCAGATCGTATTTCTGCCCCTGAATCTGTACTCTTTTCATCTGCGCTTTCATACTCACTCCTTGATAATCCCACTTTTATTCCGATATCCCGATCTTCAGACATCATTCCCTCCGTCATATCATCTATTCAAATCCGGTTTAATCCGGTTTAATCCGGTTTAATCCCGTCTATTTAAGGTTTTTATCCTATCAGGAATGCCGGTATCACATTACCTTTTCAGCCGATATCGGTCTGCATATTCAAAAAGCCTCACAGACAAGCCCGTTCCGTATCCTCACATGCGGACTCCTGACCTGTGAAAGTTTTTCATGTATAACTTTGAGAAAATTATAACAGAATGATACATCTAACCATAAGATTTTAAACGGCTTTATGTGAGGAAAGAGAGTATCCGAAAACCCTGTTTTTCAGCATCATGTTATGCAGGGATAATCATGTTTTTATCATTAAAATCATAGTGTTAAATCAAATACGCCTTTTTCCTTATCCTCATAACATAGTTATTCTGAAGAGTCCTTACATTCACGATAAAAAATACCCGATATTACAGCATAAAACCCGAATGTTATAAATATGAGGGGCTTTTTCATAATTTCCGATGATAACCCATTGATAATAAATATAAAATCTGAATTACTTTGTTTCCGACAGTCAGTAATTCAGATGATTGCTCATATTTTACTATATAATGAGTCTGTTTATCGGATTTTTCATGCCCGCATGATCGTCAAAACTCTGTGCGCTGTGAACATAGATCATTGTGGTCGAAACGTCCTGATGCGCGGCAAGCTTTTTTATATCCGGGATATTCACGCCTGCTTTTGCAAGCATGGTGAAGCAGGTGTGTCGGAGGGCATGAGGGCTTAACACCCGATTATCACGGCTGATTCCGGCTTTCGTGAGATATTTTTCAATCATGTTCCACACCGTCTTGTTATCACGGCGTTTTCCGTTTCCCATTTTCTGATAATCAATCACAAGCCCGTGAGTCCGCAAATCCCAGATAAAGGGCGCAAACACCTTTGTTTCCGGCGCAAACCGGATACCGCATGAATCAAGCCAGTCATCAAAGGCTTTCAGCGGTTCGCCTTCAAGGATGATCGGTGTATCCTCACGATGTCCGATACGCCCTTTCCGGTTCCGAATCCACACACGGGCTTTGCCTTTCACCCGTTCTTTATCAATGTCCTGAAATTCAAGTTTGCAGACCTCATTTACACGCAAGCCGTATCCCAGCATAAGCCGCAATATCGCATAATCCCGCTTTCCGATCAGAGAACGCCTGTCAGGAGCTTTCAGGAGCTTGCGGATTTCCTGCTCTGTCAGCACAGAATAATAGCCCTTGTCCTTTTTCGGAAGTATCAAATTCAAGCCTTTGAAATTCATCGGATTCTTGAATTTCATATTCCGACTTGCCATGAATTTGAAAAAGCGGTTGATCGCTATAAACTTTGTCCATATTGTTGACTGCTTACGGTTTTCACTCCGAAGGAAATCCCGGTATCGGGTAAAATCATCCTGAACCATGTCCGAAGGCTCTTTTCCCGCCCATGTGAAAAACAGCCTGACATGCGTTTCATAGACATTCCGTGTCGCATCCGTTACCAGTTCCTTTTTCCATAAAGAAATCAGATTCTTGAATCCATCGGATTCCGCATACACAGAAGAATGAAATGTCTTCAGTTCCCCGTGCTGCTTGCCGATAGGTCTGACGAATCCGGGTATCTTCTTTTCGGCAAATCTGAAAAAGCCGTTCAATATGCTGAATTTGCGCTTTATTGTTCCATGTGTTGCCGATTGCCCGATATGCTCCCGATATCGGACAAAATCATCTTCGGAAAGAGAGGCGATATCGCCCCGATAGAAATCAAAGAACTGCATGATTTCCGAGCGATATACCCTCTGACTTCCCTTGCCTTCGAACTTTTTCAGGTAAGCCGATATCAGGGCTTTACCCTGCGTTGTTTCGATGAAATTCATTCTTTCCTCTCATGTTCATACCGGATACAGCCATCACAGGGCATTATCCGGATATCCCGCTTTGCAGCATCGTAAAGACAGCGATCATACCATCGGCAATCATAATGTCTTACGGATTCGGTATCTTCCTGCTTCTTTTTCCGGCGTCTCTGCATGGTTCACCTCACATCAGCTTCGATTTTGTCATACAGACCTCCGAAAAGCCTGTAATCGTTCACAGTTCCGAACATCTGCGGATAGCCTTTCGGGTTTGTGTCGGAACCGCCCAAGTCGAATATCGTATCAATGGCTTTCAGAACGCCTTTCAAGCCGTCATTTCCCGCACGGCTGATGATTTCAGCCCGCATTCCCGGCGTCATTTTCCGAAATTCGGGAAAGCGGTTAAGCTCACGGAGAAAAGCGTTCTGATTCGGCGGTAACAGGGTATCGTGATAATTGAGCATGATTTTACCTCCTGTCAGTCCGAAAGCGGTATGAAAGATTTACCCTGACACTTATCGGCAACACCTGATTCCGGTTGCCGATGCTGATCGGCAAAATAATCTGAACCCCTAATGTTTCCGCTTTTATCCACTTCATCGGCTACACAAGAATAACCTTTGATTTTATTATGTTTTATATCGGAAACATCGTTTTTCTGATCGGCTACACCAGACTTTTGATCGGCTACATGATCGGCTACCGACATCATGCGTAGCCGATGCTGATCGGCTACATCCGGCTGATCGGCTACATGATCGGCTACACTATAACTATCTGTTTTTTTGCTATCTTCATCAGTACAGAGGGATGTGTAGCCGATGTAGCCGATACTTTCTTTACAATTATGGATAAGATTGATAAGAAAGATGGTCATGGGAATTTTCTTTTCCCCCCATCTTTTTGAGCAGACATCTATCTGAATACCGGCTTTCTTCAGAGACGGGATACTTCTTCGGATTTTGCCCGAAAGCTGGTTCGGGCGTTTCGGCAGCTTCGCATTCTCACCTGTAATCTCAGTCAGTTTTTCAAGCAGTTCTTTTGCGGGACCTTCCCACATCTCACGATCATTCATAAGAGTTCTGATCGCATCGGCTACATCATCGTTCTCAATTGCCGCAGCTGCCGCCCTGTCAGCATTTTCTATGTAAGATTTCATAAAGAATCCCCTGTCAAACGGCAGTGCGGACTCTGCCGCAATCACAAACTTTGCAAAGTCAAGCATTCGCACATTCTTCTGTGTCAGAACAACGCGGTTCAGATTTTTCAGGGATTCGGATACCGCGTCGAACAACGAGCCAAGAATGCCGGGTCTGGCACGCTCGAATTCCGCCCATATCACGCCCTCTTCCAATTTCGACTCTTCGGGTATCAGATCGAAAACAACGGAAATCGCACGGGAAGAAAGATCATGCTTCTGTGCATGGATATCCTCAATCCCATTCAGAACGATAGGGCGCTTTGCCTTGAAAATGACTTCTTCGGCATCCGAGTAGTGAGCGCGTTTTGAAAACCCCGCTCCTGTGGATAATCGGCAGAAAGCATCCGACAGCCATTGTGTCAGACCTGAAATATTGTCATAAGCAAGCACATGCTGCTGTCTTGCGGAAATCATCAGATCACGCACGCTTTCGGGAGTTCCCCGATGATCTGCCTGATTCGGATCGGTAAGTCTCTTTATCATCACTGTTTTTGTTGATTTGCCGGTTCCCGGCGCGCCCTGTAAGCACAGGATAGGATACGGCGCTCCGAAAGAGAAGCAGCCCACAAGAAAAGCCGTGAGCATACAGAAATCTTCATCTTCTTTGCAGTTCATCAGCCGCTTCAGATCCGCGAATCCGGTTCCGGTTCTTTCGGGCCTCGGCAAAGACTCGGCTCCAGCGCCTCTGATGAACCTGACAGACGGCTCTTTTGTGATTTCCCAGCCCGAAGCCGTGATTCTGACAACCTCATAATCGGAATTGCACAGGTCAACATATATGGCATCTCCCATACCGGCTATCCTTGTGAATACGGGCTTTTCCCCGTTTTTCCGTGCGATTGCGCGCAGGGTATCGCACGCCTGAGAGATACTGTCTTTGTTCGCTGCACATCCGTTTTCATCATAATACACGCCGTTCAGATAATCTTTGAAACTCCTTGAATTAATGGCGTGTGTTTCAAAATGTCCGTTCACAGACACGGTTGCGTAAGGTTCATCATTGCAGAAAAACAGATCAGCCCGCTTGCCGATATCTATCAGCGCGCTGCTTGCCGGTTGCCGGGTATCTTTGGATGTATCCTGATATGTCTGCTCACATCCTTCTATTGCCCTCGCGATTGTCATTTCTCCGTAGGTCTGATTCCCGTGTTTTTCATCCCATTTATCACGGAAAAGCTTCGATTTCCTGAAAGCCGAATCCATAGCTGCCGGGTCCGCGTCAAGCCAGAAGGCAAGGCTTGAACACAGAGACATGTCCGCTCTACTCTGATCGTCTCCGAAGTATCCCGAAAAATTGCCTTCGTACAACGCCTTTATTTTGTATCCGTTTTTCGAAGCAAAGGCTTTCTTCAGGCGTTTCGCTATCTCAGCATCCGACAGAGAACCTTCGGATTTTTCAGACTTTTTATCGGAAGGTTTCCGCATCTTGGTTATTTCTTCAAAAACCTGAATAACCTTTTGAGTCCTCAGTTCGATATCAGCCGGGTATTCTGTCAGTCTCTGTCCGGTAACTGTCAGGAATTTAGCCTTCTGATAACACTCATAATTTCCCGCGTGTCTGTTTTCCTGCGGCGTGCTCAAAGCAAAAAGCCGCAATCCGTTACCTGACGGGCTTTTTTCTGTGTATGTATTCAGGAGTTTGACAAATTCATCGGTTTTCGGGTCTGTGATATTGCCGGAATCATCAAGACAATGATCGAAGTCGAATCCGACAACGCCGAATGCTTCGGTAACCGCGAAGCTGATACCGTCAACTATGCCTGATCTGTAAGCATTATAGGCAGTTTCAAAATCAGTCCACGTTGTGGAGTCATCCGATTTCGCATAGCGAACACCGTCTGTCTGAAAGGGCGGTTTTTTCCATTTCCCTTTCTGATTCTCATATTTCCACCCCGCCCACTGCCTGACTCTTTTCAGCGGTTCCGGGATATTTTCGGCAATCACAGGGAGAGGGGTAGGTTTCTCAGAGGGATTCCCGGTTGCATTTTCAACCGTCAAATCATCGTTTTCACCCTTATTTACCTTGACTTTTTCATCATTCTGTGCCATTTTACTTTCATCCTTTTTGCATGTTTTATGCAATTGTTGATAAGCAGACTCGCCTGCCTGCTTAAAGATTTCAGCCTCTTACCATGATTGCCCGCATGGTGAGAGGCGTTTTCGTTTTACGGGTGTGTGATTCACACAGGGCAATTCCCGACTTTTGCCGATTCATTCATTCCGCATGTTTTTCTGACGTATCCATTCAATAACCGCGCCCGGCTCAAATCTCAGATACTTACCGACTCTTATCACGGGGATCGAGCCGGGTTCGGTTATCATCGTTTGTCGGTATATCCAAGATACCGGAACTTGCAGGATTTCAGCCATTTTATGCGGCGTAACAAGCCTGTTTTCCATTTTCCTTTTTCCCCCACAGTTTATGAGGTTCGATATTCAGGGTATTCGCGATAGCCTCTCTTACCTTCGATGATTTGAAATGCCCGTGAATGGTGTTGCTGACGTGGATTCGGCTGTAACCGATCTTTTCAGCAAGAGATTTGACATTCATGCCCTTCTTTTTAATCAAGTTTTTGATTCTTTTTGTGGTCATAAAGCCTCCTTTTCTGTTGTTAAATATGCTTATTTATGCGATAATCATATAAGCAAGAAAATCTTTGTGTATTTTACACAAGAAAGATTTTAAGTCAACAAAAAAGTTCAAAATACCTTGTGGAGGGGTTTTATGGAAACTACTATTGGTGAAAGAATAAAGAAAATCAGAAAGTTATCTGGTGTAACACAAGAAGAGTTTGCAAAAAAATTATGGGTTGATAGAGGGCATATCTCAAAAATAGAAACAGGTAAGGCAGCTCCATCCGGTTCCTTGATTAAAGCGATGTGCAAGGAATACAATATCAATGAAAAATGGCTTTCAATAGGTGAGGGTGAGATGAAATCATCAGAAACATCATCACAGGGGGGAGAGAATGCCTCAATAAAAACGCCCCTATTGCAGTTAATTATCGGAATCATTGAAGAAAGATGTTCTGAAATCCCTTCTGACAAGAAAGCCGAAATAATTTCTATGATTTATGATCAATATTCAAATCATAGCGGAAATCCTGAAAATGAGATTCTGAATACCTCTCTGCGATACATTGCTCTTTTAGGGTATGAAGCAAAAGAATCAAAGCCGAATAAGGGTAAAATAATTAATTTTACTCAAAAAGCTGGCATCAAAGGTAATAACAATATCGGTAATATCGGAGTTACCGGAGACAATAAAGGTATTATCGGCGGTAAGAATAATGTGATAGCTGATAAAGTAACTATTAAAACTCAGAATAAAAAAATCAGCATCAGCCCGCCTTCGGATAGCATAGGCAATAATCCTCTTTTGAAAGAGCAGATTCAGGCTCTTTTTAACAGAATAGGCGAAGAAAGAGAAAAACGATTCGGAAAACAGGCTTACCCTGTCATGTACAATAATTTCAAAAAGGATTTCGGGATAAAGAACAATCCGTGGACAATTATATGGACATGGCATAAATCATGTGCGCCTGCAATCATTGAATACCTGAATGAAAAGTATAATAACACTATCAAGGGAAGGCTTGAAAAAGCTTCAAAAAGAGAATATATCCAAACAAGACCGGCTTTGTTTGAAAGAGAGAAGAGTCTGCTTTCTCATTTTGGATTAAAAACTGATAGCCCGGAAGTAAAGGGATTGCTTTATGATTTTTTTGCTGTAACATCACATAAGCACTTGACGCACTTACAACATTGGCAATTCGTGAAATACCTTGAAACTGCCGTCAATCAGCAATACGGGGAAAGTGATGAGAATATTTCATAATCGGCGCTATTTTCAAATACTCTCATCATCAGACTGTGTGAAATTGTCAAAGAACGAAGTCGGGGAAAGGCATTATCTGCCATTCCCCCATGTTGCGGTTACAGCTTATCGGCAATCATTTCCTGATGTCTATTGTATCAACAAAAATCACAGTCCCTCCTTTTTATCAGCCGGACACGGACTGCGCCCGGCTGTCATGGTTAATTTTCAAGCCCGCTATACCGGCAAGCTGCCGTAAGATCGGACATCATCACAGGTTCCGGCATTCCCGTCTGTCTGTAAGCCTCAATCGTGGATTCCCGGTATTGTGCGGTTGTGTCGGCATATTCGACATGCCCGCATCGTGTGCAGTGAAAGCGGTCTGCAAGTCTGTCTGATTCGCTTCTCACACCCCATTTATGCCCGGTTACAGCGCACATGAAGGGTATCTTCCCTGTGAGCATATCCCATACATCAAGTCCGGCGCACAAGGTTCTGACTGCTATCTCTGTCTTATTCATGGCTCACCTCATAACTCGCATTCATCCTGTGTTCGCGGATAAGCGCACGGATTTCTTTCAGGTTCTTATGAGTCTCGTTCAGCTGATACACCGCGAATCCGAATGCAGCGCCCATGATAATTATTAGAGCCGGAACAATGATGCTCAGAAAGCGCTGCGGACTAATACGGTGAATCGCTGCGCGCCGGATGAAAAAGTATTCGGCTATCAGCACGAAGATTCCCACGCCCGCCGGCGCGATGAACATATTCATTGCAGATGAAAACATACAGTCTCCTTATTCTGTCAGGAGGTATCAGGGCTTGATTTCTTCGGAAGATTCTGATAGAAAGGGAATCAGACCTGATACACTCCTTTGTCTATGGGTTAAGGTTCAGGGTTGCCGATGATTACTACATACGGCAGCCCGCTTCATTTCATCTTCAGTTCGAACTCAGTATCTTCAGGACATCCACAGTCCCTTTTGAGTTCTCAACTTCGTTCTCCATTGTGTTTCTCCTTTCAAATTTTTTCATAGCTTAATACCTCCTGAACCATGCCGGATGATATTCTGTCGGAATTTCCCTTTTAAGCTCCTGAACTGCAAGGAATGAGGCTACTGTGAACCAAGTATCATCTTCCCCGATGCTCATTCCGGCTTGCCGTGCCTTTTCAAACAGCCGATCACCCGGATATTTGCGGGAAATCATCGTAACCAGCCGATCTTTTTCCAATTCGATTGATGCAGAATCATACTTTTTCATGGTGTGAAGCTCCTTTCTTCTGTGTCCACAGGAGAAACTACGGAAATCAGGGCTTGTCTGATAAAGAGAAATGCTGTATCTTTGATTGAGCCTGAACATCATAGATTCTACCTATGTGATTCTTGGTTATGGATTGAGAGATACTAGACCTCTCAGTCCTGAATTTATTGAACATTACATCTGAAAAATCTTACCGATTTCTTACCAAAACAGGATAAAAAACCGTAAAACAAGGGGTAAGAAGGTAAAGCATGACATCGGGGATTTCTTTACGGTTTTTGAGCTTGTTTTTTGTTGCTTTTCGGTGTTATCGTGGATAAACAAACTGTATATT
>CAZMDM010000293.1:0-3024 GCA_964564775.1 uncultured Desulfonema sp.
TCCGTAAATTCAACGAATATCTTCTGAAACGATTTTGTGATATGTCAGGTATTGATCTCAGTTCGATAAAATCTTCTGACGCATATCAGCAGATTTTGAATCTCGGATCTATCGCAGCATGAAAATTGTCCGAACTATTGATTAAACTTATCTTTTTTCAGACCATCTACCCAATTAGTATGGGCATAAAAATCCTGAAGAGTATGTAAGGCTCTACCTAACTTGAATTGTACTTCTGTATTGAAAACTATATCAGTGTTATTAATCTCATTGATGATTTCATCTCTAATATCTACTAATCTTTTTGCCCCTCCACGAATATCTTCATTATCAAAATGAGCTGCTGAGTTAAGAATCTCGACAGAATCCACATATCTGTTACCATATATTATCAAAGTTATTGCCTTATCAGAAAAGGTTTGCCCTTTAAAATCTTTCAAAGCATTTTTAATTATATCAGTATGTCCTCCTTTTGCAAATGGCTTAAAAGCAAATGCTACCCCACTATTTACAAAAAACAGAACCAACAAACATACAAAACTTTTCATTCTGATACTCGTTTTCATAATACTATCTCTTCTCCTTTATCACAGTTTTCCTAACGATAAGTTCAGTGGCGGGCGATAGCCCGTCCACTGGAACGACTGGTTAGGTTGTTTATATTTTTCTCATTACAACAATGTATTCATTATTCATTGTTGTGTCTATTTTACCGGTAATGTTGGTCGGACTGTTTTTTGAAGGCATACGTTTATTCGGAATATTTCGGATAATAGTTTCTATATGTTCAAATCCCTGATTCTCAAATAAGAATTTCGTTATTTCATCTGTCGGCAGAGTGATGCCTTTTACTTTGCGGTTGCCTACAACATAACAGGCATAACCGCCTTTTTTAACAGTTTTTGCAACATTCTCAACGGATTTTTGATAGTCATGATAAAAAGCTGTTACTTCTTTGGCTCTCTTTTCATCTTCTTCTGCTATCTGGCAAACAGCCTGATTTAATAAATCAAAATCAACGGAATATTGTTCTTTATAAATTTTTCCGCCCATCAGTTTATTATCAATCTGTGTGGCATTTTCAATGTCAAGCCACTCATTAGCCAATCTTGAAAACTGACCGTAGGCAACGGTGGTGCGGCTGTCTCCATAAGGCGGTGAAGTTACGATAATATCAACACTTTCATTTTCAATATGTTCAATCCTTTCAACCGTATTAAAATCAAATATTCTGCTTACGGCTTCAGGCTTTTTTTCTGTCAGTTCTCTTAATCCTCTTTTATTTCTTGCCAATTTACTTTGCATTAAACCGAAAACATCGGGGTTGAATTTCTGCATTTGTTCTTCAGACATTCTGAACATTTTAAATTCGCTGTTTCTTGTCCAACTGCTTTCTCTGACTGTTTCGCTGAATGCCACTTTAAAAAAATCAGATATAGCACTGTCTGAAATATTACGGATAAAATCTTTGAGTAAAGCCAATTTCTCCTGAACTGACTGGGAAAACCAGTAATCAATATTTTTGATATTCGGAATAACTGTATTGATTTTCTTTATATCAAACATTATTGAAAACAGATAATCACTGAAATCTTTCAGATACAAATCCAAAACCTGAAGATTGATTTTTGTGGTTTTTGCCTTTGAAATAAGCCTTGCCAAAGGATTCAAATCAGTTCCTATGGCATTGATATTTTTCAGATTTGCTTCCAGCAAAGATGTGCCTGTGCCGCAGTAAGGGTCAAAAAGCAAATCGGCATTGTTGCTGTATTTTGAAATAAGTCTTTCTGCAATCTGCGGTATCATCATGGCAGGATAATTATGAAAGCAGTGCGTAAAAGTCTTTGTGTCTGCTCCTATGAAATTCCAGGTGCTGTCAAAATATTTTTTGTTCATAATAACGCCTTTAAATCTTCAATAATTTTAGAAAAAATTTTAATTTTGTCAAATTCCTGAACATTCGAATTGCAGACATAAACACCGTCAAGCTGCTGAACTCTGTCTCTGTTTGCACTGTTTTTATCAAATGTTTCCCATGCTGTAACTAAAAACAGCTTTATATCTCTGATTTCTTCAGGCATTGTCTGTAAATAGCTATACCAACTGATTGTCTGCATTACTCTTTCTGCAAGTGTGGTTTTTGCAGAAATGATTGCAACAGGTTTTGAATTTATGTTCAGATTTGCGATAACAATATCAATATCGGGTTTAAAACTCTGATTTTTCTGTCTGCTGTAATTATCAAAAATTTTATTGAGATTTTGTTTGATACTGCCGCTGGTAACTGCCGTAAAAGGCAGTTTTTCATTTTGAAATGTCATGTTCAGAATTTTTGTAACCCACAATGCAAAATTATTCCCCGCTAATGGTCTCATAGAGTTTGCAATACTTTTCCCAATCTCTCTTAATTCTAAAATCATCTGTTCATTTTTCAAAAATTCTTCCCACAGAGGTAAAGTTTCAGCACTTGCCCATTTTTTAACGGCTCTCGGCGTGATAATTTTGACAATATCTTCTTCTGAACTTTTCAGAATTTGTGCAAGATTATTGCCGACTTCAATATAAGTTTCAGAATTTTCAAGATATTCGTTAATCTTATTCTCAAAATAATTCTTTATGGTTTCCTTAAACTCTTTTTCAAGAGCCTTATCCCAATTCTGAGTCATTTTTTTGCCCATTCAAAATTTGATTTATAAAACAACCTAACACAAAGTTCAGCGGCGGCGTAGCCGTCCGCTTGAACGCTTGGTTAGGCGGTTTCTTTCAAATTCAAGACACCGATTTTCAAAACTCCGCTTTTCTCTTGATTCTTTGTCATACGACTCTTTTTCTAATACCAATTTATCATCATATCAGTTTCAGGTCATGTGACTTTCCTTTTTTATTCTCATAAAACATAATTTCATTTTCTCCGTGTGTATATGCTCAATACTTCGGACAGTTTTTGAACACAACGTTCATGTCCTTCGGGCTGCTATCCGATTTTTTTCAACTTCGGCTCAAAAGCAGAGTTGATAAAAAATG
>CAZMDM010000294.1:0-11186 GCA_964564775.1 uncultured Desulfonema sp.
GTTTCATCTGTATCATCAAAAAAACAGGTACCAGCTCTGTTCAAAAATCGGCAAAAAGGTGATAGAAGTATCTCACGGAGGCAAGCTATGGAAAATGCAATACAGGCATATCTGACAGACGAAACCCGTGAGATGCTCGATTTTATCTTTGATGGCGTATATATTGTTGATATTAAAAGAAAAATTCTTTTTTGGAACAAAGGTGCTGAACGGATTACTGGTTATAGTTCTGACGATGTGATGGGCAAATATTGCCGGGACAATATTCTCAATCATACGGATGAAAACGGAAATCTTCTGTGCAGCAACCGATGTCCGCTGCTCAAAAGCGTGGATCACGGCGAATTTGTCCGGGAGAAGGTTTATCCGCTCCATCGTGCGGGACATCGTTTCCCAGTTTATACCCATGTGGGACCGATCAGAGATAAAAACGGAAATATCATCGGTGCTATCGAGGTATTTCGCGATATTTCATCCGAAGAAAAACTGCATCGTACAGAACTCAAATTCAGAAAGCTGGTCAAGCAGTATATTTCCGAAACCACTTATGAAACCGTGTGGAATGCCGTCAGTCAGGACAGCGATATGAGCGCGAGCATGAAAGACCTGACGATCATGTTCACAGATATTGTCTCATTTACAGCGATGTCCGAGCAGCATTCGGCAGATAAAATTGTGGAAATGCTCAATTACTTTTTCTCGGCAGTATCGCATATCGTCAGAAAATATACCGGAGATATTGATAAATTTATCGGTGATTGCGCGATGTCCGTGTTTATTGATGCCCAGGATGCGGTCAATGCGGCAAAAGAAATCATTCACACGGGACTTCCGGTATTGAACAGGACATTGACATCCAAAGGACTTCCCGAAATCAATCTGAGAATTGGCATCAACAGCGGCAATTTGGTTCACGGAAATATCGGTTCGAGCGAGCGCAAAGACATGACCGTGATCGGCGATGTGGTTAATACTGCTGCACGGGTTCAGGGAGAGGCAGACCCCGGAAGTTTTCTGATTACCGAAAACACGCTTGCCCGCTTAGATCACCCTGAGGAATTCGAATTTGCCAAAGAAATCCTGCTCAAAGGCAAACGTCATCCGATTCGGCTGTATCGGCTCGGAGGATATCCGGCAAAATGAAATCAGACGGAAAACAGCGGATTCTAATTGTAGAGGACGAGCAGCATATTGCGGAAGGATTGGAATTAAATCTGACTCTTCAGGGTTACGATGTCCGCATCGCAGAAGACGGCATGTCAGCGATCAGACAATGGAAAGAATGGCATCCGCATCTGATTGTATTGGATATTATGCTTCCTGTGATCAACGGATTGTCCGTGCTTCAAAATATCCGTCTGGAGAATGATCACTTGCCGGTACTGATTCTGTCGGCAAAAGGCACTCCGCAGGACAGGGTAAAAGGACTGTCTTGCGGCAGTGATGATTATCTGGTCAAACCCTTTGATCTGGAAGAATTTCTGCTTCGGGTGGAACGCCTTTTGGCAAGAAAAATATCATCGGAATCGAATTTCAAACTTGCCGATATCTACACTTTCGGAAAGAATCAGATCAATTTCAGAACATATACAGCATATTGCAATGCCGGGCAGATCGAGTTGACCGATCAGGAAATCCGATTGCTCAAACTCTTTATTCTGAACAAAGGCAAGCCGCTTTCCCGAAATCGTCTGCTGGAAATCGGCTGGGGATATTCTCCGGCGACAACTACCCGCACGGTGGATAATTTTATTGTTCGGTTTCGGAAGTATTTCGAGGACAATCCCCGAGATCCGATATTTTTCAAAAGTCTGCGGTCTGTGGGCTATCTGTTTGATGACGGAAAAAACAATATGCCCTGAAATGTAAATCAGGCTTACAACATCGCATCCATTCGGGTAACTATTGCATCACTTCCCGGATAGCTTCCTGCAAGCCCTGATTGATCAGCTTCAGTTCTTCGTCAATATCTTTTTGGGTGTTGATCTGGCTGTCGAAGAGCGTCAGATTTCCGCTGAATCGTTTCAGAGCGGTCAGAGATTCCTCGACCGATCCGATCTGCTGCCGAATTAACTCCTGCATGGCTTGCTGCTGTTCATCCGTGCCGAACTGACGCGAGCGAGAATAAAGTTGAAGATGATTTCGGGTCAGATCCGTCAGATTCATCAGCAAGCCTTCGACTTCGCCCTGAAATGCCTGTCTCTGAAACTCTTTGCGAATTTTTCCGATCATTATCAGACATTCCCGAACATATCGCGCAAATTCGGGATGACACTGCGATACCAATTTTTCCAAATCATCCCTGTCGATTTCGTCCGGCATACGGTTATAGCGTCTGCGAAATTCTTCGGAACGGATAAATATCGCGATCCACAATGCCAGCAGTAGTAAGCCGATGCCGATAATTCCTAGGTTTATCAGCATCGGCGGCTCAAACCATCTGATAAATACCCATTCCGCCGCGATTACAATGCAGAATGCGAGCCATGTGAGCGGATACAGAAAAATTGCAGTAACAATACGTTCCCATCGGTTTGCCATAATTCATCTCCTGATAAGCCGCCCTTATACAAGAAGATACACGCTGTTTCAAGGGTTTTGAATATTTTTGCCGGTTCTTCAAGGATTTTTGTGGAGAATCTGAAGCCGGATATTTCGAACATGCCATATACAATCTATAGCAAACCTTAAGGAAAGCTATATTTCGAATTTAGGTCAGGCTGAGGATATCTTCGGCAATCACATTTGCCGCATGGGGTTTTCCGAGAAAGCGTGAAGATGCAGACATCAGTGCCAGTTTTTCAGGCTCGGACGCGTAATAGCGGATTTTTTCAGCCAAAATTCTGCCGTTCAATTCTTTTTCGACGATAATTTCAGCAGCATGATGATCTGCCAACGATTCGGCATTCAGCATCTGATGATTATCCGCAGCAAAAGGGTAAGGTATGAATATCGCTGCTTTTCCCACAGCTGAAATTTCCGCGACAGTGGTGGCTCCGGCGCGAGCGATGACCATATCTGCCTGACGATAACAATTTCCCATGTCCTCAAAAAAGGCATTGACCATGCTTCTGATTCCGTAATCTGCATAAGCCTTTGTAACAGCAGTTTCATCCGCAATGCCGGTCTGATGAATGAAAAAGTATTGCTGTTTATTTTCAAGATATTGTAATGATTCAATCACTGCCAGATTGATCGCGTGGGCGCCCTGACTGCCTCCCAGAATCAGCACGGTGAAACGCCGGTTTTTCTCTGTTTTACAGACTTGGGACGCCAGTATCTCTTCTCGGACCGGATTGCCGACAAACCTGAGTTTGCCATGCAGAAAGCGATTGAAATATCGTGCTGAACCTTCAAAAGACAGATATATCCGATTGGCAAACCACGCCAATATCCGATTGGTCATGCCGGGAAGTGTGTTCTGCTCCTGAAGAACAATCGGGATCATCATCAGCCATGCCGCAATCAGCACGGGTCCCGAAGAATATCCGCCCACACCCAGTACAAGATCGGGCTTGAACTGAAGGATAATCCGAAGAGATTGGGCAATGCTTTTGGGAATTTTTACAATTGCCTGTATTTTCTTCAGAAATCCATATCCTTTGATGCCTTCCGACCTAATGCTCCGGTGTTCGAACCCTGCCTGAGACAAGGTTCTGCACTCGAACGCGTTGCCCGTGCTGACGAATAAGACTTTATGAGTCGGGGACTTCGACATAAAGGCTTTGGCAATGGCAATACCCGGAAACAGATGTCCGCCGGTTCCTCCGCCGGCAATCAGCAATTTACGCATGGTTTTTCTTCTCCGATTCGCGATTTTCTTATCGCATGTATCGGAAATACGGCTTTTTTGTCAATTACTTTTTGCCCCTTTCACTTCTCATTTCTCAGATGTCGTTCATGGTCCCGCCTCTGTACTCTTCTGCCCTGACACCATACCTCCGCATGATCTGCTGAAGCGCCTGACGTTCCAATCCGCACAGTTTTGCCGCATGGGTAACATTCCCCGCGCTGGCACAAAGCGCGTGTCCGATATAGCATTCATTGAAACGTCTGAGGGTTTCCTCTTTTGCGTCCTTATAGGACAAGGTGAAGAGATCGGATTCTGCGGCAGGTGGATTCGGATTTCGGGATTTTTCAAACCGGAGATCATCTGCCGTGATTTCATCTTTTTCCGAAAAAAGAATGCCCTGAATGATCAGGTTCTCCATCTGTCGGACATTTCCTTCCCATACCCGATTCATAAATAATTCCATTAGGTTCGAAGACAGGCGTTTCAGGGGTTTATTCAGCTTCTGACAGTGCTTTTTCAGCAGATGCGCTGCAATCAGAGGGATATCGCTGACCCGTTCCCGCAGCGGAGGCAGATGAATGGGCAGGACATTCAGGCGATAGTAAAAATCCTCCCGGAACTGCCCGTTTCCGATTTTTTCTTTGAGATTCTGGTTGGTTGAGGCGATAATCCGCACATCCACCCGGACAGAGCGGGTGTCGCCTAAAGCTCTGATTTCTTTTTCCTGCAATACCCGGAGCAGTTTGGTCTGAATGCCCGGGCTGATGTCTCCGATTTCATCCAGAAAGATGCTTCCGTGCTGTGCTTCCTGAAAGAGTCCGGTCTTGTTCTGAGCCGCGTGGGTGAACGCGCCTTTTTTATATCCGAAAAGCTCGCTCTCCAAAATGGTTTCGGGGACAGACGGACAGTTGACCGCTACAAAAGGACCTTGACAACGGTCGCTGAGAGCATGAACGGCTCTTGCAGTCAGTTCTTTACCGGTGCCGGATTCACCGGTAATCAGAACGGTCAGATCCGTTTTTGCCACCATGCGGACCGTGTCATACACCCGCTGCATGGCATCGCTTTTTCCCACCAGATCATGAAATAAGTCGGAAACTGGGCATTCATTTTTCAGCCGGATATTTTCATGGATGAGGCGGCTGCGTTCCAATGCTTTTTCCAGCCGCACCACCAGCGCGTCGTGATCAAAGGGTTTGGTGATAAAATCATAAGCGCCGAATTTCATTGCCTGAACCGCAAGGTCTATACATCCGTAAGCGGTCATCATCAGAACGGTCAGTGCCGGATAATCCTTGCGAATCCTTTTTAGCAATTCCATTCCGCTGATTCCAGGCATCCGAATATCTGCCAGAACAAGATCGAAGGGCTGATGGGACAGCATTTCCCAAGCAGATTCCCCCGAAGTCGCGGTCTGAACCGTACAATTTAATTCCGGCTCCAGACTGCGTTTGAGCAGATGCAGCATATCCTTTTCATCATCGACAATGAGAATGCGCGGTTTCACATCGACTCCCTTCCCTGATCCGCAACCACCGGCAATGTTATGATAAACAACGCTCCTTTGCCAAGTTCACTTTCGGCAGTAAGTTCTCCGCCGTGATTTCGGATAATACCGTAGCTGACCGAAAGTCCCAGCCCGGTGCCTTCACCTACGGGTTTTGTGGTGAAAAACGGATCGAAAATGCGGGTGAGATTCTGCTTTTCGATTCCGTAGCCGGTATCTGCTATCCGAATAACGATTTTTTGTTTTACCAGATCGAATTGTGTGGAAATGGTGATGGTCCCCCCTCCTGCACCGACTGCGTGCCGTGCATTCATGATGAGATTCATAAACACCTGCCTGATTTTTTTTTCATCCAGATACAGAACCGGAACCTGCGGATCATAAACTTTGTTGATACGCACCGGATCCGATTCGGAACGGGGACAGATAAAATTCAGCACATCATCAATAATATCGTGAATACGCACAAATTCTTTCAAAGGCTTCGATGTTCTGGCAAAATTGAGCAGCCCTTCCACAACCGTTTTGCAGCTTCTCACGTGCTTTTCAATGGTTTTCAGATCGTCATACCGTTCCGTACCGGACGGTTCGCTTCGGATCAGCAATTGGGTATAGCCCAGAATAACGCCCAGAGGGTTGTTGATTTCATGGGCAATACCCGAAGCCAGCTGTCCGATGGATGCCAGCCTGTCTGCCTGAGCCATCTGTTTTTCGGTCAGGGCAAGGGCTTCGGTGCGATCTTTCACCATTTTCTCCAAATTCTGATTCATATAAACCAGTTTTTCATGTGCGGTCTGGATTTCCTGTTTATCCAAAAGAATCTGGCGGTAAATCTTCCATATCCGTCCAAAAAACAAAGTAACCGATGATAACACCAGCAGTGTGAACGTATTGATTGAGCCGCTGAACGCGGACAGATGCGTCCATAAGACTTCATGCCCGGATATGAAAAGAATCTGCTTCACAATATGCCCGACAGATCGCGATATCGCGAATATGGCAAGTCCGTAACAGAACCAGACCAGATATGTCCATATCAGATGATCTGGATTCAGATTCCTCAGTTTTCGGACGTAGCGCAAACATAGAAACGAAAAGATGATCATCAGGACAGAGCCGATCATATCCACCAGCAATATGGGCAGAACAGAGACAATCATGGACTGCTTTCCTTACTTTGGTTCAGGAGCAGTTTAAGACCCCGATATAAAAAAAAGATTGCCGGTACACACAGCAGATGATCCAATTTGCCGATATAATACGCCATTTCAAGCCATCCTGCCGAATCGTTGATTCTGATCTGCCATCCTGCTTCTCGGATTCTGACAATAGTCAGCTGTTCATCCAGAAAATGAACCAGAAACGCATCAAATGTCCAGCATATAAACAAAAAAGCCGAATACTGAATATATCGCCAGCCGATTTCTCTGACTAGATTTCTTTCCCTCAGCCAGTATATCAGGCTTCCCATAGACAGCATAAAAAAGATATGGGACATCTGATGAACATAAAGCCCTTCGGATTCCCCATGATACTGAACTGCAAACGCGGAAGAGGGAATGATTATTATAAGGAGTATCCAAAATATCGTTTGCATCGGCGACTATCCTCAGATATCGAGGTGTTTTCGGAAGGATTCGGGATTTTCGGTTTCCCGAATCCGATTCCGGGAAAGTTTAATAAACGCCCAGCAGGTTCAGCGCGAGCAGCAGCAATCCGGCAACCGCAATCCGCTTGACAACAATCGGACTGACGCGTTTGGCAATCTGAGGTGCGATATATCCGCCCAAAATTGCCGGAATAAACATGATCAGAAAGAATGTAAGATCGAAATTACCGAACTGGTAATGTCTCATGGTTCCCATGACCGTATTGAAGAAGATTGCCAGCAGAGAACTGCCCACAGCCACATACATCGGCAGTTTCAGAATAACGGTCAGAATGGCAATCATAAACGGTCCGCCGCCGAAGCCGAACATGGAAGAAACAACCGCCATCAGAAAGCCCAGAAAGCATCCGAGCCATATATTGATTTCAAACTCCTGTCCCCAAAAATTGATCGTCATCTTGCTTCTCCTTTCTATGCCTGCTTGGCTTTTGCCGCTTCTTCGGCTTTTTTCTTGAATTCTTTCAGCAATGCCTGCTCTTTGCTGTTTTTTGCCAAATATCCCGGCGTGGTTTGCCAGAACATGAATCCGGCAAGCACGATCAGAATCCAGCCGAAAATGAATTTGAACTGCTCCAAAGAAATCATTTCGGTCAGTTTGGGACCGATAAATCCGCCCAAGACCGTTGCAAGACCGATGGCAATACCCAGTTTCCAGTTGATAAACTTGATCTTGGAATAGTTGTAGATACCGCTGCCCTGAGAAAATAAAACGGTTGGCATGACTGTTCCGGCAACAACCGTATGGGGCAGGGGCCATATCGAAACCAGCAGGGGATTCAGCATAAATCCGCCGCCCGCGCCCATGAGAACGCCGAAGATCGAAATCGCCAGCGCAAGAAGAAAAGGTCCGATCATATTCAGGCTGGTTCCCGCGTTGCTCAGATAAATATTGGGAAAGCTGATGGCATTTTCGAATTCAGCCGCTTTGCTCTTAAGATTCTTATCGGCAACAGCAACAATCGTGTATTTTCCGGGTGCAAGTCCCTCTCTGATTTTGATTTCCGCTTTATAACTGCCATCGGGTTTCACATCCACATCTGCAGAAATCACTTTATCGATGCTTCTAAATCTCGCTTTGACCAACTGCATGGAACGCCGTTTGTTTTCTTTTTCGTCCATCTGCGGTAGCAAATCTCCGCGGGAGCCGATAATACTTCCCATCAGAGTGGCTTGGAATCGGTCTGTTTTGATTTTAGCCGGAGCTGTGTACGCCAAATCCGCGCCTGTATCTTTCAATACGCCTGAAAATGACCATTTGTTTCCTTTGCCCTTTTCAGCATCAATCGCCGGCTTTTTCTCTTTTGGGACAAATATTTTATAATATGCCGGCATATCATTGCTCATATAAAGAATATACGGTCTTTTGCCGGTCTCTTTGTCTATATCCGAGTCAAAGCGGGACGCCCGGACAGTTTTTTGCGCCCATACTTCCAAATATACCGGTTTTCCCGGGGGGGCATTGCCGGTAACCGTAATAGTTCCGCCGTTTGTCAACGTAGCTTTGTCAATCTGAAGCGTTATCGTCTGAGGCGGTGCAGACACAGCAGCTTGAGGGGGGGCTTCCGCTTTGGGTGTGATGGTTTCTTTAACTGTGGCTGTCGGAGCAGCTTCTTCCGGCTTCTGGGCATACACATTCGTCAGAAGAAGACAGGAAAACAGGAAAAAAGAAATCATCACTACCATGATTCTTAATGGGGGGAATCGGTGATTCATTATTGCCTCCGTAATATAAATTATGAACTTCTTGAGTTCGGATATATGAAGATAACAGCAATATCTGTGCCATACATGAACCCGTCTGCGGTTGATGGGGATTTGTCCTTTATTGTCCTGAATTGCCGTACAGATGATCGGCTTATAAAAAACAATCTGATACAAAAAGTCATGCCAGTAATGCAATAAAAAAATTGCACTTTGTCCAATTGTTGAATTTTTCGATTTGATTTGACAGGTTGTGTAATGGCATAAAAAATCATTCACTGCAATAAAATTATTTCATTTATATAACACTTTGAAAAGCTTCAGAGTCGCCCTATTCTCCGATAGATTTCGGATCATCCCCTGCTTTTTTCCCTTTCCTCTTGACATCCGGCATTGTTTATCTCATAACACCGACATCAATATCACTTTGTTTCCCCTCTATACAAAGGCGCCGCAAACAGATGTTAAGGGAGTTTCGAAAAAGTCGGAATCAGTATGTATTTTAGTTTGAAAAAATAAAATATTAAATAAAATCATATTAATATATGAGGTCTGATAAGATGGGATTCACAATAAAACAGAAACTGGTCGGACATTCTTGTATCATCGTCTGTATGACGGTTCTGATGTCCACAGCAGCTTCCGTATGGTTGAGCCGTAATCAGATCAGAGAGCAGAATCGCCTGCGGCTCGAAAGCGCGGCTGCCCGCTTTGAAAGAAGCATTCGGCAAAACATTGCGGAATTGGAAAGCGATTTCAGACAATTTTCGGAGAAAACCGAAACCACCAAAATTCTGCTCAACTGCATTCAGCAGGATTATTTTTATTTTCCGTCTCTGCCCGAATTGTTCGAAGCAGGTCCCAAAATGGGCGTGGATCGTTTTGCATTTTATTTTCCCACCCGCTTTGCGGGTCAGCATATTCTGCAAATCTGCTTTGACAAAAAATTCGGCGGGCTGATCCGGGTTCAATCAGGAAAATATACCTTATACAAGCGCAAAGGCGGAGATATCGAAGAAGAAGAAATTACGGATCCGAAAATTTATCCTGAAACATATCAGAGACATACCACGTATGAAATTGTAAGCAACGGCACAGATATACGCATTATCGCTCATCTGGAATATATCAATCTGGCAGATGCTTCGGAATATGGGTCCACCTTCAGAAAAGGAGATATTATCGGGTATTTTATCATTGAAAAGCTGCTTTCCGAAGACCTGAATATATTGGACAGAGAAACGGGTGTTCTGATAAATATTTATCACCATAACAGAAGAATGGTCGGAGGACAGATAAAAATGCCGGATATCGGCGCGGATATGACATTTTCGGATCAGATTATTCTGTTGATTGACAAAGACGGAAAAAAGTATGACGCGTTTCTGAAACCACTGACTTATGGAAAAGATATTGTCGCTTACGCGTCTTATGCAATCTCTGTGAAATCCACCCATGAAAAAATTATTCATAATCTGAAGATTCTGTTCGGAATCGGAATAATATCAATTATTATCGGGATATTATGGGCGTTTGCCATCAATAAGGGGATTGTGAAAAAAATTTACGAACTGGTGAGCGTACTTACGCGGATTGCAGATCAGACAGCTTCTGCGGCAAGAAATATTTTATCCGCAAGCCATTCTTTGGTGGAAAATTCCGCGGAAGAAGCAAAAGCTCTGGAGGAAACATCCTCGTCTTTGCAAGAAATATCTGCTGTCAGCCGTCAGACTCTTCAGATAGCACTCGATCTCAGGCAGATGATGAATGAGAATATCCGAAAATCGGAGCAATCGCTTACGTCTTTTGCCGATCTGAGCCGGAATATGTCTGAGATCGAAGCAGACAGCGGGCAGATTGCTCAGATGATGGCTGCTATTGACAGTATTGCATTTCAGACCAATCTGCTCGCGTTGAATGCAGCTATCGAAGCAGCAAGAGCCGGAGAAGCCGGTGCGGGATTCGGCGTGGTGGCGGATGAAGTCAGAAATCTGGCGATACGCACCACCGAATCATCGAAGAATACTCAGAATCTGCTGGAAAATATTATGCGGAGAGTGATTCGCGCCACTCATGCGGTGAAAGGCTTGAACAATGATTTCGAAGGTATCATCCGATCCATGGTAGATGCCGGAAAAAAATCTTCCGTAATTACCGAAGCCAATAAAAAGCAAAGCGATGAGATCGGGCAGATCAGCAAAGCTGTCGGCGAAATAGATCAGGCAAGCCGGAAAAATGCTGAAAATACAGGAGAATACTCGGCGGCATCGCAGGAGATGACTTCTCAGGCAGAAGAAATGAGAACTGTCGGGGCAGAAATTGTTGCTGTGATTGGAAAATAGAATCTTTTCAAATAAAAAAAGGAGGATAAATGAACAGTTTATCAAAACTCATTTCGATATGGTTGGTACTGGTTTTTGGGGCTTCATTTTCCTACGGAGCGGAAAACATAAAACAATTTCCGGTGGGTTGTCTGTTGGCAATGGCGGGCCCTCAGGCGCATTACGGCAAAGTGA